>CALGFJ010000257.1 GCA_937881055.1 uncultured Acidimicrobiaceae bacterium
AAGAGGGCTTCGCGCTCGAGTGTCAGGCGATGCTTCGGGTGCGCAACGAGATGGGGCTCACGAACGTGGTGCTCATGATTCCATTCGTCCGGCGTGTCACCGAGGCCAAGCTGGTCTTGGATCGCATGGCCGAACTGGGGCTACGTCGCGGCGAGAACGGACTGCTCGTCTACGCCATGTGCGAGATCCCGAACAACGTCATACTCATCGACCAATTCGCCGAATACTTCGACGGCTTCTCGATCGGCTCCAACGACCTTACGCAACTTACCTTGGGCGTCGATCGAGACAGCGAGATCGTGGCGTTTGATTACGACGAGCGCGACGAGGGCGTCACGGAGATGATCCGACTCGCGGTCGAGGGCTGTCGTCGCAACGGCATTCACTCTGGACTGTGCGGTCAGGCTCCGTCCGATTACCCGGAGGTGGCTGAGTTCCTCGTGGAGATCGGCATCGATTCGATGAGCCTCAATCCCGACACGGTCTTGAAGACGACGCGACAGGTCCTCGAGGTCGAAGCGCGACTGATCGCCAAACTGTCCAAAGAAAAGGATGAGGTCTTGAGCGTCTCAGTGTGAGATGCCTGTCACCAGGCCGACATCGTTCGCGCGACCCGCAGGAGCGGTTCGGGAACTGGTCGCGCACCGTCGGCCACGACCTTTAGGGGTACGAGGTTCGCGCTGTCGTCGCAGATCGAGACCAGCGTCGCGAAGTGGTGATCGTGGACTGCTTCAACCGCGCTGACGCCGCACCGAGTGGCGAGAAGGCGGTCCGAGGCAGAGGGCGGTCCACCTCGTTGGACGTGTCCGAGCACGGTGAGCCGAGTTTCATAACCCGTCCGTCGTGTGAGTTCCTTCGAGACCATCGATCCGGCCGACCCGTCGGGCGATCCCAAGAACGCTCCGCCGAGCGCGCCTTCGGCCACGACCACGATAGACGACGTCGATCCCGCGTCGTGACGTCGCCGCACTGCTTTGGCGAGTTGCTCGAAATCGGTCGGGACTTCGGGGAGACAAAATGCGTCGGCGCCGCCGGCGATGCCCGAACACACCGCGAGCCAACCGACGGTCCGGCCCATTACTTCGACGACCATGAGTCGATCGTGGCTCTCGCCGGTCGTCTGGAGTCGGTCGATCGCCTCAACGGCCGTCGCGACGGCGGTATCGAAGCCGATGCAGTGGTTCGTGCCCGGCACGTCGTTATCAATCGTCTTCGCGATACCGACGATCGGTAAACCCAACTGCGCCAAGTGATGGGCCGATCCGAGCGTGCCGTCGCCACCGATAACGATGAGTGCGTCGAGGCGATTTCGTTCTACGCTGCTCATCACCGCCGCAACGCCGCCGTCGTGTTCTTGAGGGTGGAAGCCGGCGCTTCGCAGTATCGTGCCGCCGCTCTGCAAGATGCCCTTCGTCTCATACGGCGTCAGAGGCGAGAATTCGTTCTCGACAACGCCGCGCCATCCGTGGTGAAATCCGAGGAATTCGTCGCCGTACGACGACCCCGCGCGAACGGCGGCGCGAATCGCGGCGTTGAGACCCGCGCAGTCACCCCCGCCCGTCAACAGACCGATCCGCATGGCACCCCAATCCGAGTCCTCTCACTCAAGAGTGTCGCGGAGGAGGCGCCAAAGGGCTAGAGGCGAAGGTCCCGTGGGCTGGGCTCGCAACGACCAAAAAAGTGAGCCATTGGACCCTAGCGACACGTAATCGTGAAGTGCGAGAGTGACGGTAGAAATGAGGGAGCGATGAACGATACGAGTGCACGGCCACTGGGACGGACGGAGCCCGCGGACTACCCCGAGTCGTGGGAGTTCGACGGCCTCTTGACCGAC
>CALGFJ010000258.1 GCA_937881055.1 uncultured Acidimicrobiaceae bacterium
AAGAGGGCTTCGCGCTCGAGTGTCAGGCGATGCTTCGGGTGCGCAACGAGATGGGTCTCACCAACGTGGTACTCATGATTCCATTCGTCCGACGCGTCGCCGAGGCCAAGCTGGTCTTGGATCGCATGGCCGAACTGGGCCTACGTCGCGGCGAGAACGGCCTGCTCGTTTACGCCATGTGCGAGATCCCGAACAACGTCATACTCATTGACCAATTCGCCGAATACTTCGACGGCTTCTCGATCGGCTCCAACGACCTGACGCAACTTACCTTGGGCGTCGATCGAGACAGCGAGATCGTGGCGTTTGACTACGACGAGCGCGACGAGGGCGTTACGGAGATGATCCGACTCGCGGTCGAGGGCTGTCGTCGCAACGGCATTCACTCCGGACTGTGCGGTCAAGCACCCTCTGATTACCCGGAGGTGGCTGAGTTCCTCGTGGAGATCGGCATCGATTCGATGAGCCTCAATCCCGACACGGTCTTGAAGACGACGCGACAGGTCCTCGAGGTCGAAGCGCGACTGATCGCCAAACTGTCCAAAGAAAAGGATGAGGTCTTGAGCGTCTCAGTGTGAGATGCCTGTTACCAGGCCGACATCGTTCGCGCGACCCGCAGGAGCGGTTCGGGAACGGGTCGCGCACCGTCGGCCACGACCATTAGCGGCACGAGGTTCGCGCTGTCGTCACAGATCGAGACCAGTGTCGCGAAGTGGTGATCGTGGACTGCGTCAACCGCGCTGACGCCGCACCGAGTGGCGAGGAGGCGGTCCGTGGCGGTCGGCGGTCCACCTCGTTGGACGTGTCCGAGCACGGTGAGTCGAGTTTCATAACCCGTCCGTCGAGTGAGTTCCTTCGAGACCATCGATCCGGCCGACCCGTCGGGCGATCCCAAGAACGCTCCGCCGAGCGCGCCTTCGGCCACGACCACGATAGACGACGTCGATCCCGCGTCGTGACGTCGCCGCACTGCTTTGGCGAGTTGCTCGAAATCGGTCGGGACTTCGGGGAGACAAAATGCGTCGGCGCCGCCGGCGATGCCCGAACACACCGCGAGCCAACCGACGGTCCGGCCCATTACTTCGACGACCATGAGTCGATCGTGGCTCTCGCCGGTCGTCTGGAGTCGGTCGATCGCCTCGACGGCCGTGGCGACGGCGGTGTCGAAGCCGATGCAGTGATTCGTGCCCGGCACGTCGTTGTCAATCGTCTTCGCGATGGCCACGATCGGCAATCCCAACTGGGCCAGGTGATTGGCCGATCCGAGCGTGCCGTCGCCACCGATCACGATGAGTGCGTCGAGGCGATTGCGCTCTACGTTGCTCATCACCGCCGCCACGCCGCCGTCGTGTTCTTGAGGGTGGAAGCGGGCGCTGCGCAGTATCGTGCCGCCGCTTTGCAAGATGCCCTTCGTCTCAAGCGGCGTCAGAGGCGAGAATTCGTTCTCGACCACGCCGCGCCATCCGTGGTGAAATCCGAGGAATTCGTCGCCGTACGACGACCCCGCGCGAACGGCGGAGCGAATCGCGGCGTTGAGACCCGCGCAGTCACCGCCGCCCGTCAACAGACCGATTCGCATGGCACTCCAATCCGAGTCCTCTCACTCAAGAGTGTCGCGGAGGAGGCGTCCAATGGCTAGAGGCGAAGGTCCCGTGGACTGGGCTCGCAACGATGAGAAAAGTGAGCCATTGGACCCTAGCGAGACGCATTCGTGAAGTGCGAGAGTGACGATAGAAATGAGGGCGCGATGACCGATACGAGTGCACAGCCACCGGGACAGACGGAGCCCGCGGACTACCCCGAGTCGTGGGAGTTCGACGGCCTCTTGACCGAC
>CALGFJ010000259.1 GCA_937881055.1 uncultured Acidimicrobiaceae bacterium
CGTTCCGGGATCATGGGGGTGACGGGGGAGTCGGACGGACCTCCGACCAAAGTCGGCGCGCCGATCGCCGATGTCGTCACCGGCCTCTACGGCGCCATTGGCCTCCTGGCGGGGCTGTTCGCGAGAGTTCAGGGTCGGCCCGGTCGTCACTTTGAGGCTCCCCTGTTGGAGTCGACCATGAGCGCGCTCGTGAATCAAGCCCAGGGGTATTTGGCGACCGGCGAGAACCCCACGCGGCTCGGTAACGATCACCCGAGCATCGCCCCCTACGGCCCCGTGACGACCGCTGACGGGTTCATCCTCCTCGCCGTCGGGACCGACGCGCAGTACACCCGGTTGCTTGACGCGCTGGGTGACGCGAATCTGGCGGGTCGCACGACGTGGAGTGACAACGCCTCGCGGGTGCAGCATCGCGACGAGTTACTCGTGGAGCTCAACCGGATCTTCGCGGCGGAGCCAACTGACGAGTGGCTGGAGGTACTCGGGCGCTCGGGTATACCGCACGCACCGATATTGGACGTGGCGGGTGCCTTTTCTCAGCCGCAGATTCGTGATGGTGATTTCGTCGGACCCATGAGCACACCGGCCGGGGACGTGGCGGCGATGCGCACGCCCCTCGTCATCGATGGAACGCGCCCCCACGTTCGTCGGGGCCCGCGCCGGTTCGCCGAAGATACCGACGAGATCTTTGGCGACTAGTTCGCGAGCGAAAACCGCTCACCGTCGAAGCCGTCGGTCGTCGTGAACTCTTCGACGGCGCGACGTCGTAATCTCGTCGCTCGGCTCGCCGGATGACCGAGGGCCACGATCGACGCCACAATGTGACTGCGCGGGATGTCGAGAACGTCGCGCACGCCGGGCTCGTTGCGCGTCGCGATGGTCGTCATGACGCCGCCCAACCCACGGGCTCGTGCCGCCAACAGGATGTTCCAGACGAACGGATAGATGGACGCCCCGCCGGCGATCTGGTACCGATCCAAGTCGCGATCGGTGGCGGCGAGTGCCGCGAGGTCCGCGCATATGACGAGCATGACTGGTACCTGGTCGAGCGTCTCGGGAAAGCCGTCCGGCTTGGACGTCGCAATGGCCGCGTCTCGATGCGACGCGGCGGCGGCTCGGTCTTCGTCGCTCGCCAGTGGTGAAAACGGAACGAGTCCCGCCAACACGTGCGCGATGTAGTCGTGCCATCCATCCAAGTAGAGGTCACGGAGCGCGCGCCGACGGAGCGAATCCTTGACGACGATCACGTGCCAAGCCTGGCGATTGCCGCCCGAGGGCGCGAAGCGCGCGTCGTCGAGTATTGCGTAAAGGACTTCGTCGCTCACGGATTCGTCGAGGAAGGCGCGAACGGAGCCGGTCGTGCGAAGCGCGTCAGTCAGTTCCATGAGGTCACTTTAGGACTGCGTTACTGGTTCGACCCCGCGTCCCTTCGTTGGAAGAGAACGAACGCGATTGCCAGAGTGGCGACGACGTAGGCGAGGAGGACGAACGTCGCGCTCCAGGCGCCGAAGGTGTTCGACGGTGCGAACGGCGACTCCATCGAGACCCCCAGACTCGATGGTTCGAACCTCATGAAATCGTTCTGCCAATTCTGAGGAAAGAAGAATCCGATTATGGGCACGATCAGCAGGACCGAGACGAAGACACTGATGGCCGCGGCGCTCTGTCGAAGGATGAGGCCGAGCGCGAAGGCGAAGAGCGCTAACAACGTCAAGTACAGACCCGCGAGAATCACCGATCGCAGGACGGTGCCGTTGGCTATCGACGCCGTCGGAACGACACCGAGGTAGATCCTCTGGCCGATCAAGAACGCGGCGAAACAGACGAACTCACCGAGTATCAACGTCGTGATGAACAGCACGATGCATTTGCTGACGATCAGTCGAATGCGATTGGGAACGGCCGTGAGGGTCGTGCGGATCGATCCCGACGTGTATTCGCTCGTGATGAACAACGTCCCGATGACGCCGACCGCGAACTGAGCGAAGAGGCTCCCGCGCAGGCTGCTCGAGACCGGGTCGAAGGTGGCGACCCGGAGCGGGCTCAGTTGATCCCAGTGGGTTCGAACGAGGGTCGTGATGAGGACACCGAGGCCGATCGTGAGCAGCACCGTCACGGCGACACCCATGACCGAGGACCTCACGGTCCGGAACTTGATCCATTCGGCTCGCGTGGACGCCATCAACGTCGAATCGCTAGCCACCGGCGGGGTCCCTCTTCTGCGAACCGTACTCAACGGCGCCTGCGGTGAGGTCCATGAAGACCTCCTCGAGCGACGCGCGCTGCGGCGTCAATTCGAAAACGGTGAGGCCCGCGTCGAAGGCGAGTTGTCCGACTTGGTCCGACGTCAGACCTCCGATGGTCAAGCCGTCGTCGCTGGCGTCGTGTACGACGCCGTGATGCGACACGACGAGCGCCGCCAGCTTGCCGTGATCCGACGCGCGCGCCAGCACCGTTCCCTCGGCGTTCTTGGTGAGATCGTCGACCGAACCCGACGTGATGAAGCGACCGCGTCCGATCACGATGATCTCGTCGGCGCTCACGGCCATCTCGCTCATCAAGTGCGAACTCACGAAGACGGTGCGCCCCTCATTGGCGAGGGCCCGGAAGAACTCTCGAATCCACTTGATGCCTTCCGGGTCGAGCCCGTTCACCGGCTCGTCGAAGAGCAAAATGCCGGGGTCACCCAACAGTGCTCCGGCGATGCCCAGCCGCTGGCTCATGCCGAGTGAGTACGTGCCAACCTTCTTATTCGCGACCGAACTGATGCCGACGAAGTCGAGCACCTCGTCGACGCGCGACTTCTTTATCTGATTCGACGCGGCCAACGCGCGAAGGTGATTTCTCGCCGTGCGTCCGGGATGGACCGCTTTGGCGTCGAGGAGCGCGCCGACCTCGCGAAGGGGATCTCTCAGCTCCGCGTAGCGCGTGCCGTTCACCGTGGCCTGTCCCTTGGTCGCGTGATCGAGGCCGAGGATGATCCGCATCGTGGTTGACTTACCCGATCCGTTCGGTCCGAGAAATCCCGTCACCACACCGGGCTTGACCTCGAAGTCCAGGTCGTCGACCGCGAGCGTGTCACTGTAACGCTTCGTCAGATGGTCGATTTTGATCATGGGGTGCCTTGTGAAACTCTACCGATGACATTCGGCGTGAACTGCAGCCGGCGCTAAGAACCGACTAAGAGTGCGTTCATATCTATAACCGTCGATTCGCTTGGCAGTACTCGCACGTACCCGTCACGGCCACGTGATGACGATCCAACATGAATCCGAATGTTCGCATCAGGTCCTTACTCAGGGCGTCGAAGTGAGCGGCCGGAATCTCGAACGTCGCACCGCATTCGTCACACGTCAGGTGGCCGTGCACGGCGCCGGCGAGGTGAAA
>CALGFJ010000260.1 GCA_937881055.1 uncultured Acidimicrobiaceae bacterium
ATCACTGGCCAACGTGCGTACGGCACACTCGTCGCCCTCGGCGCTCTATGGGGCGTCAGCCAAGACGGATTGGACCGCTGGAGGAATCGGGCCCCGAGGATACTGGGCGTCGCCTTCGCGGGTGGGCCGGGACTCGCCCTCGGCGCGCTCTTCGTGAACCACGTCCACGCCCCGTGGTCGCTGGTGGTTCTCTTTGGTCTCGTTGCGCTGGTCGCCGGGTTCATTGAGGCCTCCATGTGGGCGACCCAGGGCATGTACCTGCTCCTGGGCGCCATCCTTGGCGGGGGATTGGGTTTCACCGGACGAGTTTGGCAATCGGCGCTCTGTCTCATGATCGGCGGACTCTTGGTTTACGCAGCCGCGAGCCTCACCGATCGCCGGAGTCGACGTGCCGATCAGCGGATCTGTCTCGACAACGCGATGCGGGCGCTCGCGCAACTCCTCGAGGCCATCGGTACTGAGGGACTCAATCACGCTCGCAGCCGTGCTGTCGTGATCCTGGACGCTGCCCAAGACGTGATCGGCGCTCGAAGATTGCCCCACGACGACGAGGGGGTCGCCATTCACCAGGTGTTCGTCGTGGTCCTTCAGGTCGGCGAACTCGCTTCGTACTTGGCGAGCAAGGGGGAAGTGGTCGAATTAGCGGTGCCCCAGGCACTTCGCGACGTGGCCACGACGATCCGAGAGGACTCGTGCCGCAACGCGGTTGCGCAGTTGGATCACTCCGCCTCGACGTTCGAGACGACGTTGTCCTCGTCGTCGCGTCGGCTCATCGCGGCGTCGTTGCGTAGTCCGAACACGTCGACGCTCGTAAGCGAGATGCCGTTTCGTTCCACGATCCACCGATTGCCAATGGTCGACCGGATGCGTTTCGCGATCCTGTTCGCTGGAGCGGTCGTCGTCGCTGCCATTGTCGCGCACACGTTGGATGGTCCCAGGGGCTACTGGCTGCCGATGACCGTCGCGTTCGTCTTTCGTCCGGATCTCGGGCCCGTGATGCGGCGCGCAGTTTCGCGGGTCATCGGCACCCTCGCCGGCGTCGGCATCGCCGCCTTCGTCGCGGTGGTCGGTAACCAACAAATCTCGCTCATCGTTCTGTGCTGCGCGATGGCCGCGGCGGTGCCCTGGGCCGCACAACGAAGTCACGCCCTCACCGTCATGGTCTTCACGCCCATCGTCTTCGTCTTCGTCGGTGTGCTCGGACCGGACCAGAACCTTTTCGGACCGAGAATCATCGATACCGCCATCGGCGCGTCGATCGTTCTTGGTATCGACTACGTCATGTGGCTCCACGCACCGTCGTTGCGACCCCGCCAACAGCTGGAACAGGTCGGCGAAGCAGTGGCGAATTACGAGCGAACCTCACCGGCGAGTGATCCAGTGACTCGACACTCCCTTCGACGCAACGCCCTGCGCGCCGTCACGAGAGCGCGAAGTGCGATCAAACTCGCGGGCATCGAACCGCATCTCTTTCATGAGTCGGGTGCGCCGTACCTGGCAGAGTTGAACGCGTATATCGACGAGATCGACGATCACACCGTCGAACTCTTCGAAGGCCCGTCGCGCCCTGATCGATAAGGCGTCGCCGAACGTGGTGCTAGGCCGCGAGCAACGCCCGAACGTGCGCCTTGGTCGAATCGATCACCGGAAAGGCCTCGTCTTCACTCATCAGCATTCCGAACTCGGTGCAACAGAGTCCGACGATGCTCGCGCCCCGGTCGAGACACGACGAGGCGACCTCTCGCAGGTACGCGCGAGAACCTTTCGTCACGACTCCCCGGGTCAGTTCCGAGAAAATGATGAACTGCAAGCGCTCGGTCTGTTCTTCCGTGGGTTTGATGGCGGTGACGCCGAGGTCGCGTAGCCGGTCCGAGTAGAATTCGCCCTCGATCAGGTACTTTGTGCCGAGCAACGCGATCGTGTGATGTCCGCGCCCGAGTGATTCTTTAGCGACGGCGTCACGCACGTCGACGAGGGGGATGGTGACGGCGCGCTGGACCCGAGCGAAATTTCGGTGCATGGTGTTGGCGCCGATACCCAGCACCGTCGCGCCCGCTCGTTCGAGTCGCTGGGCGGACGCGGCGAGGATCTCTCCGGTCGCATCCCAGTCGCCCTCACGTTGCAATGGCACGATCGCTCCGAAGTCGACGGAATCGATGACGAGTTGCGGTTGGGACCACTCGTTCGCACCGGCGTACAGTTCGTTGAAGTACCGGTAGTACGAGGCCGTCGACTCCCACGAGAGTCCGCCGATTATTCCAATTCTTGCTTCGGTCATGGCCACGACTAGAAGTAGCTGATGATGTCGACGCGTTCCATGATTTCGGGCGTAAGGAGCGGCAGAACGTCGAGAGCGGTCATGTTCTCGCGAACCTGATTGGCATTCGAGGCGCCCGTGATCACGGTCGACACGTGAGGGTTCTTCGCGCACCACGCGAGGGCGAATTGCGTGAGTGTCACGTCCAACTCGTCGGCGATGACCTTCAAGTCCGCCACCTTCTTGTTGCGGGCTTCGTCGGTCAGCATGCCCTTCAACCACTCGTAGCCGGGGAGTGTCGCGCGCGAACCTTCGGGAACGCCGTTGAGGTACTTGCCCGTCAAAAGTCCCGACGAGAGCGGTGACCACGTCGTGGTGCCCAGCCCAATGTCCTCGTAGAGTCGCACGAACTCCTTGTCCACCTTGTCGCGATGAAGGATGTTGTACTCGGGCTGTTCCATGAGTGGCTTGTGGAGGTGGTGACGATCGGCGATGTCGTACGCGGCGCGGATCTCATCGGCGCTCCACTCCGAGGTCCCCCAATAGAGGGCCTTGCCCTGCGTGATCATGTCGCTCATCGCCCAGACCGTCTCTTCGATTGGCGTCTTGGTGTCGGCACGATGACAGAAGACCAGGTCGACGAAGTCGAGGCCGAAGCGCTCCAGCGATCCGTCGATGGCCTGGGAGAGGTACTTGCGATTCAGGGTGTTGCGCATGTTGCGATCGCTGTGCAGGCCCCAGAAGAGCTTGGTCGAGACCACGAACTCGTGACGCTTCCAACCCAGTTCGCGGAAGGCTTCGCCCATCACGCGCTCGGACTCGCCGGCGGCGTAGGCCTCGGCGTTGTCGAAGAAGTTGACGCCCGCCTCCTTGGCCGCGTGCAGACACTCCGCGGCCTGCTTACCGGTTTCGATCTGGTCGGCGTTCGCGAACGTGACCCAACTCCCGAAGGACAGCAGGCTCACTTGGAGTCCCGAACGGCCGAGACGGCGATATTGCATGTCAGTCATGATTTCTCCTTGAGTTGGATTCTTCTGGGCGGACTATTCCGAATCGGGATTGCGCGGTACGTCGGGCCATTCATCGACCGAGATGGGCCCGGCGTCCTTCGGCCGCTTCACCAACATGACGACGCCGGCGATGCTCGCCGCGACGACTACGACGAACATGAGTTTGAGAACTGTTCTAAGTGCGCTCATGACACTTGAGGTTAGCGGTGACTTTCTCTGGACATTTACGCCATTCCGGCTAGAATGAGCCGATGAGATCCGGCCAGAACGACCTGCTGCTTCGATAGGGGTGAGCACTCGCTCGCCCCGACCCCCGCCTTGGCGGGGGTTTTTTGTTTCTCGTGTGACCGCATTGGAGAGGATTACCAGGTGAAGGACAATCAGCAACCGAGCCCCATGGCCTACGACAAGTACGTCCCGACGATTCCGGTCGACCTGCCGGACCGCACCTGGCCGGACCGCCGACTCACCAAGGCCCCTCGTTGGTGCAGCGTCGATCTGCGAGACGGCAATCAAGCGCTGATCGATCCGATGGACCTCGAGCGCAAGAACGCGATGTTCCTTCAACTCCTCGAGATGGGCTTCAAGGAGATTGAGGTCGGATTCCCGTCGGCCTCCCAACCCGATTTTGACTTCGTGCGACACATCATCGAAGGGGACCTGATCCCCGAAGACGTCACGATCCAGGTCCTGACGCAGTGTCGCGAGGACCTCATTCGCCGAACGTTCGAATCGGTAATCGGAGCGCGACGCGCCATCATCCACTTCTACAACTCGGTCTCGACCCTGCAGCGCCGTGTGGTGTTCGGCCTCGACAAGGCAGGTATCGAGAAGATCGCGACCGACGCCGCCGCGTTCTGTCGCACGCTGGAGTCGATGTCACCGACGACGGAGTTTTATTACGAATACTCGCCCGAAAGCTTCACCGGCACCGAACTCGACTACGCGCTCGAGGTCTGCAACGCGGTGATCGCCGTGATCGACCCGACGCCGGAGCGGCCACTCATCTTGAACCTGCCGGCGACCGTCGAGATGTACACGCCCAATCTGTACGCCGACGCCATCGAGTGGTTCCTGCGTCACGTGGATCGTCGAGACAGCGTGGTGCTCTCATTGCATCCACACAACGACCGCGGTACCGGCGTGGCCGCCGCCGAACTTGGTGTCCTCGCGGGCGCCGACCGGGTCGAGGGCACGCTGTTCGGTAACGGGGAACGCACCGGCAACGTCGACGTCGTGAACCTGGCGTTGAATCTCTTCTCCCAGGGGGTGGACCCCGAACTGGACATCCGTGATATCGACAAGGCACGCCACGTCGCTGAATACGCCAATCGCCTGCCGGTGCACATGCGCCATCCGTACGTGGGCGAACTCGTGTACACCGCCTTTTCCGGCTCGCACCAGGACGCCATCAAGAAGGGCATGGTGGCGATCGGCGACACGTACGACGTCTGGGCCGTTCCCTACCTGCCGATCGACCCCAAGCACACGGGTCGCACGTACGAAGCGATCATCCGCGTGAACTCCCAGTCAGGTAAGGGTGGCGTCGCCTACCTATTGAACACCGAGCACGGACTGGACCTCCCGCGCGCGATGCAGGTGGAGTTCTCCAAGCAGGTGCAAGAACTCACCGAAGCGACCGGCACCGAGATATCACCGACCGAGATCTGGGACGTCTTCACGACGACGTACCAGCCCGAGAACCCCACGATCCAGCTGCTGTCGAGCGAAGTCTCGGCCGACCAGGCGAGTACGCGAATCTTCGCCCAGTTGGTCGTGAACGGCCATCACGTCACCGTGAAGGGTGAGGGCAACGGTCCGATCGACGCCCTCATGGACGGACTGCGTACCGAGATGGACGTGAAGTTCTCGGTTCGCGACTACTCCGAACACGCGCTGACCTCGGGTTCGTCGGCTTCGGCCGTGGCGTACGTCGAGGCCGAAGGTGATGACGGCACGACGTGGTGGGGCGTGGGGATGAGTTCGTCGATCCTCGACGCATCACTCGAGGCCGTCATATCTGCCGCAAATCGCCGTCGATAGAAATTGTCACCACTAAACTTGAGGGATGACTTGGCACTCGATCACGATCTCGATGGGGTGGCTGGCCGTGGCGAGTGGCATCGTGGGGACCTCCTACCAACTGCGTCGGGCCCGCGATTTGGGGGTCGAGGGGATCTCGCTCGCGACTTGGGTGCTCTTCGTCTACATGGGTTGTTTTTGGATCACCTACGGCATTGCGGCCCATTCGATTGAGGTGGTTCTGGGCAGTCTGCTGATCCTGCCGATCCAACTGTCGATCCTCTTTCGTCTCGCTCCCTGGCGGCGTTGGGCCGTCCCGGCGAGAGCCCTCGGCTACTTCGTTGTCTGTTGTGTCGTGCCGACAATGATGTGGGGCTGGGCCGGCGGCGTCTTCGGCACGGGCGTGGCGATGTCGATCAATCGAGCGCCGCAACTCATCGAGCTGGTCCGTCACCCGGACGCCTCGGGCGTGTCGGCGACTTCGTGGTTCGTCGGGGCCTTCGGGTGTTCGCTCTGGATCCTCTACTACGTCGGCGTGCACCTCTGGGCCGCACTGACCGCCACGGCCTTCGCCGGGCTCGCCAACTTGGCCATTGCGTTGCTCGCGACGTGGCGACACAACCAGGCGCGTCAGAGCCTGGTCGCCCAAGAGGTCTTCGCCGCCTCCACGTAGTTGCGTGCCGTCGCGGTCGCGCCGACCAAACCTTCGTAGGATTCGCTCAAGCCAGAGGTACTCCTGGCGTAACGGCAGGTTGGCGTGACGAAACTCTTGGATGACGCACTCGCAATCAGTGACGCATGGTTGGAGAAGCTCAATCTTCACGAACTGATGGAACGGCAGTTACGTGAATCGAAGGTGCTCGAGTGTGACGTGGACGTCGTCGCCGTGGGTAAGGCCGCGCGCGAGATGGCGTCGGCGCTTCGTGACGTGCTGGGGGAGCGCGTGCAACGTCAACTCGTCATCGTGGATGCGGGGCCAGCGTTTTCCGTGGATACCGACGTCGAATTCGTGATCGGCGATCACCCCCTTCCGGGCCTCGGCAGCCTGATGGCTGGCGAGCGCCTGGTCGAATTCCTGGAGAGTCCAAGCGATGCGGAGTGCACGATCTTCTTGGTGTCCGGAGGTGCGTCGAGTCTCTGCGCACTTCCCCAACCGCCCGTGGAACTCGGTGACCTGCACGAACTCTTCGAGGCGGTCCTGGAATCCGGTGCCAACATCACGACGCTCAATCAGCTGCGTGCCGCGTGTTCGAGCATTGCCGGAGGCGCGATCCTGCGAAGCGTTCGCACCCCTCGCTCGTCGTCATTGATCATGGTCGACAACGTCGTCTCGGGGGAGCGGTGGGTCGCGTCGGGCCTCACGTACGACTTCGACGCGTCGCGCGACGACGTCAAGGCGCTGTTGGAAAGGGTAGGACGCACCTCGACGCCATTGTCATCGAAGATCCTGGAAGCCCGTGAGCGTCGCGCCGAGGTGATGAGTGAACCGATCACCACCGACCACGTGAACCGAGTGATCGCCGATCCGTCTCTCGTGCTTTCTGCCACGAGAGACGAGGCATTACGGCGCGGGTATCGGGTGATCGACGTCGGTGGATCCCTGCACGGTGACGTGCAAGACGTCGTCGATCTCATGAAAGAGCGGTTGGCGTCGCAGTCCACGAGGCCCGAACCACTGTGCGTCGTTGGGGTGGGCGAGGTGACGCTGCGAATCCAAGGATCTGGCATCGGGGGACGATGCCAGGACTTCGCGTGGCGAATGGCCGAAGTGCTCGATGGAAACATCCGAAACGCAATTGCCGTCGCCCGGGCCACGGATGGGCGAG
>CALGFJ010000261.1 GCA_937881055.1 uncultured Acidimicrobiaceae bacterium
AGCGGCGAGAAGGCGATGGGCTTCGCGACCGTCGTCGTAGTCGTGGGCGCCGTGGACGAAGTCGTCGTCGTCGTGGTCGGAGACTTGCTTGTGAAGAGAAGCGCGCCGGTACCGAGCACCAGCACCGCGACGATCGCGACGATGACGCCACGACGCACGTTGCGCCGACGCTTCGCGCGTCGTTGCATCGCTTCCACCTTGATTCGGCGCGCGGCCTTTTGACGTTCACGTTTCGTAGTTGCCATGGGTGCGACTTTACTCGGCCCCCTGAAGTCCTCCGATTGCCTCAAGTAACCTTTATTTCCATGTCGTTGATCGTTCAGAAGTTCGGTGGCACGTCCGTCGGTGATGCCGATCGGATACGGGCCGTCGCCGACCACGTGGCGCGGACACGCTCGGCGGGTAACGACGTCGTGGTCGTGGTCTCGGCCATGGGCAAGTTCACCGATGATCTGATTCGACTGGCCGACGACGTCTCACCGACGCGACCCCCGCGCGAACTCGACATGCTCCTCACCGCGGGCGAGCGGATCTCGATGGCGCTGGTCAGTATGGCGCTAGGCGCGTGCGGTGTGGAATCAGCCTCCTTCACTGGATCCCAGGCCGGCATCATCACCGACACCGACCACACTCGCGCGAAGATCCTCGAGATGCGACCCGATCGGATTCGTGATGCGCTCAACGCCGGGCTCGTGCCGGTCGTCGCGGGATTTCAAGGGGTTTCGACCGAGCGAGATATCACGACCCTGGGACGCGGCGGCTCGGACGTCACGGCCGTCGCCCTGGCCGCGGCACTGAAGGCTGACGTTTGCGAGATCTACACCGACGTCACCGGCGTCTTCTCGGCCGATCCGCGCATCGTCCTGAAGGCGCGTCGCATCGCGAGGATCTCCTTCGACGAGATGATGGAGATCGCGGCGACGGGTGGTCGCGTCTTGATGCTTCGCTCCGTCGAATACGCGCGCCGACACAGCGTGCCGCTGCACGTTCGCTCGAGTTTTACCTGGGAACCAGGAACCTGGATCGTGGAGGAGGACCCCACTATGGAAGAAGCCGTCGTATCGGCCGTGACCGATGACACGTCTGAAGCGAAGATCACCGTGGGGGGAGTGCCCGACCGCCCGGGTGTGGCCGCGCGACTCTTCCGTCAACTCGCGGACCGGGGCATCAACGTCGACATGGTCGTGCAGAACACGAGTGCGAAGGGGATCACGGACATCTCGTTCACGGTCGCCAAGACCGACCTCGTCGTCGCGAGTGAAACCTGCGACAGGGTGAAAGAGGAGCTCGGCGCGACCGAAGTGACCAGCGACGACAACATCGGTCGCGTGTCCATCATCGGCGCCGGCATGAAGTCGAATCCGGGCGTGACCGCCCTGATGTTCGAGACGTTGTCGGAGAACGGGATCAACATCGAGATGATCTCGACCAGTTCGATTCGAATCTCGTGCGTGATCCGGGCCGAGAAGGTCGCCGACGCGGTTCGCCACCTCCACACCGCGTTTGGGCTCGACGCGGCGTAACCGCGATTTCGGCGTCCCGTAGACTTCACACATGCGAGTAGCCGTCGTCGGAGCCACGGGCCAGGTAGGCACGGTGATGCGTGACATCCTCCGCCAGCGCGCGTTCCCGGTCGACGAGATTCGATTCTTCGCCTCCTCGAGGTCCGCGGGTTCGACCCTGGAGTGGAACGGTCGCGAGATCGAAGTGGAAGACGCCGCGACGGCGGACTTCTCGGGGATCGACGTGGCGTTGATGTCGTCCGGAGCCACCTCGTCCAAGGTGTTGGCGCCTCGGATAGCGGCCTCCGGCGCGGTCGTGATCGACAATTCGTCGGCGTGGCGCATGGACCCCCTGGTCCCCCTGGTCGTCTCAGAAGTCAACGCCCACACCCTTCGCACCATCCCCAAGGGGATCGTCGCGAACCCCAACTGCACGACGATGGCCGCGATGCCGGTGTTGAAGCCGTTGCACGTCGCGGCGGGACTGCGCTCGATCAGTGTGGCGACGTACCAAGCGGTGAGCGGCGCCGGTCGCGAGGGTGTCGACGAGCTATGGAACCAGTTGGAGAAGTCACAAGGGAGCGATGTGCGAGTCCTCACGTTCGACGGTTCGGCCTTCCCGTTGGACTCCGGCGTCAAGTTCCCGGCCACGATCGCTCACAACGTGATCCCCTTGGCGGGGACGATCGTCGATGACGGTGCACTGGAGACGAATGAGGAGAAGAAGTTTCGCGACGAGAGTCGCAAGATCCTCGAGATCCCCGGGCTCCTCGTGGACGTGACGTGCGTACGGGTGCCGGTCTTCACCGGCCACTCACTCGCCATCACGGCGAGTTTCGAACGATCCTTGTCGCCCGAGGAGGCGACGGAGATCCTCGAAGCGGCGACGGGTGTCGTCGTCTGTGAGATTCCGATGCCGCGCCTGGCCGCCGGCAAGGATCCGAGTTACGTGGGGCGGATTCGTCGCGCCGAAACCGTGGCCAACGGCCTCTCAATGTTCATCAGCAACGACAACCTTCGAAAGGGTGCTGCGCTCAACACCGTGCAGATCGCCGAAGAACTTCTCGCGATCCTCTAGTCGGGACCGTTGCGTCCGACCTGTCGGCGCGCGAGATTGACGCAGTGATCGCCGAATCGTTCGTAGAAGCGCGCGAGCAGCGCTAGTTCGACCGCGACGGGCAGCGTCATCGAACCCGACGTGAGTTCCGCCGTCAGCGAGACGTGCAGGTCATCGAGTTCGTCGTCGATCTCCTCGATGGCGCCGGCCGCCTCGAGTTTTCCGTCGATGATGACGTCGGTCGCCTCGCGCCAAATCGTTGACGCGACCTCACCCATGCGTTCGACGAGTCCGCGACTTCGTGGCGACATCTCGACACCGAGCCCGCGCGCCGCGCGCCGCGCGATGTGTTCGGCGAGGTCACCGCTACGTTCGACTTCGGGGAGAATTCGCAGCAGCGTCAACAGCCGGCGCCGGTCGGCGATATTGAGCGACTCGTTCTCCACCAACTGGAGTTCGGCCGCATTGACGATGGAGTTCACCAACGCGTCGATCGCCTTGTCCTTGTCGACGACTCTCTTCGCCAGTTCGCGGTCACCCGAAAGCAGGGCGTGCGTCGCGCCGGCCATCGCTTCGCCGACCATGGCGAAGATCTGCACGATATTCGGGCGCAACTCCTCGTCAGCCGTGGCGACCAACGGTGCTTCGTCGTCGGGCTCCGAGCGGTTTCCAAACAGCCGATTCATCGTCAAAGGCTAGTTCCGAGTTACAGGACTTATCTAGGGTGGGAGTGTCCGGACGAAAGGGATCGAATGGTTGCAGTGATCAGCGCCGTCGTCGGCCTCGCCCTGGGCGTGGCGTTGACCTGGGCGCTCATGGTGAAGCGCTCGCAGTCGCTTCGCGAAGACGTGTTGCGAGCTGACGCGGACTTCAAGGTGCGCGACTCTCAGCTCGTCGAAGCGAACGAGCGGCTCGAGCGCCAGCGCCTCGACCACGAGTCGGCGATGTTGCAGATGGGCCAGACCTTCAAGGTCCTCTCCGCCGAAGCACTGGATGAGACCGTCCAGCGTTTCAATCAGTCTCAGGAAGAGACGCACAAACTTCGAGAGTCGAAGTTGGATTCGACGCTGCGTCCACTCGAAGAGTTACTCGGCGAATACAAGAAGAACCTCGCTGATTTCAACACCGTGAATGCGGGCGCGCTGTCCGACGTCAAGAGCAAAGCAGCAGAGTTACTCGATGCGCAGCAACAGACGCAGTACGAAACGCGACGACTCAATCAGTTGCTCGGACGGAGTTCACAGCGAGGCGCGTGGGGCGAGATCCAACTCGCCAACGTGTTGAACGCGTCACAACT
>CALGFJ010000262.1 GCA_937881055.1 uncultured Acidimicrobiaceae bacterium
AGGGGCACCTCCCCGATCGGCTCGGCGTATTCTTGACGTCGATCATCGCCATCTCTCTCGCGATGCACGTCTGCATTCGATACCTCGCACCCAATGCGTCACAGGTCCTCTTGCCGATCGCCACCTTGCTCAACGGTATTGGTTACATCGAGATCGCTCGTTGGAACCCCCGGTACGCCGGCTATCAAGCTCTCTGGTTCTTGATCAGCGCCGTCGCGCTCGTCGTGACGTTGGTTCTCGTTCGTCGCGTACGCGACCTCGACCGCTACCGCTACCTGACGTTGTTGGCCGCCATCGGACTGTTGCTCATGCCCCTTCTACCTCACATCGGCAAGGATTATTACGGCGCGCGACTCTGGGTCTCCGTCGGATCAATTTCCTTCCAGCCGGTAGAGATCGCCAAGATCCTGTTGGTCTTCTTCTTCGCCTCGTACTTCGCCGCGAATCGTGAACTTCTCTCGACGCCGACACAACGAATTGGTCGACGCCAGATCGTCCCACCGAAAGTCCTTCTGCCGATCCTCTTCGCCTGGGGATTCTCGATGGCCATCCTCGGCGCTGAGAACGACATTGGCTTCGCGCTGTTGTTGTTCGCGTTGTTCATTGCAATGCTGTGGGTCACGACCGGGCTCAAGACCTACGTGGTGCTCGGAATGGGACTCTTCGCCGGTGGCGCGTATGTCGCCGCGCACGTGTTCACACAAGTGCATTCGCGCGTCCACGTTTGGTTAAATCCATGGACCGCGTGTTTCAACCACACTGGTAGTTGTCAGCTCGCCTACGGCTGGTTCGCCCTGGCGAACGGCGGCATGACAGGAACGGGACTCGGCCTCAGCCCACTATGGACGGGGACGATTTCAAACCTCACGTCGGACATGATCTTGACCGCCGTCGGCGAAGAGCTCGGTTTTCTCGGAATCGTATTGATCGTGTGCCTGTTCGCGGCCTTCGTTGGAGAGGGTTTCCACATCGCCCAGCGGGCGACGTCGGACTACGTTCGTCTGGCCGCGACCGGCCTCACGGCATTGATGGGCTTCCAGGCCTTCTTCATCATGGCCGGCGTGCTGCGCGTGCTCCCCTTCACCGGTATCACGTTGCCCTTCGTCGCTTACGGAGGTAGTTCGCTCTTCGCCAACTACGTCATCGTCGCGCTACTCCTGCGGATCTCGGACGAGAACAGCCTCGATCGACGTGGTGGTGAGATCGTCGCCGTGAAGTTCAAGAAACCTTGAGGCATTGCTCGCGACGCTCGCATGACTCGGCCCGGCATATGAATATTCAATCGCTGCAATGTTTCTCCCACGCCGTCGTGTTAGACCGATTCAATGCGACAGAGGTGCGGCCAGCGAATGCGCCAGGTTATTGCGCTTCTTGCGCTGACCGGAGTGCTGGTTTCTGGATCGAGCGCACTTAGCGGTGCCGCATCCGCGTATGGAGTAGTGACTGGCTCCATTCGAGTCACTGGCGGTGTGGAATTCAATCCACCTCCCGGAAGCGTGACGTCGGGTCGTGTCGTCTTCAAGGAGGAACACGGCCGTGCTCTGACCATCGGAGTTGGACAATCCGGGACGTTCTCCGTCAAACTGAAGCCGGGAATCTACACAGCTTTTGGTGGGCCGCCCGGTTGGTTCCCGAATTGTCACGGCAATAACGACAAGCCGTTTCGGATTTCAACCGGTCACACCAAAAAGATTGTGGTGGCGTGCGTCGCGCTGTAAACGCACATTCGGTTCCGACGGTTCTAGGCGTAAAACGCTTGTAAGACCGACTCCGCGCACAGCACCGGCGCACGCACGCCCTGACGCGTGGCGAGGATCAATGCGTCACTCGTACGACAGTCGAAGATCTCGCGACCCCTCGGCGTCATGAGGTCGAGTTCGGCGTAGAAGACGCCGCCCTCGTAGCGAGTGATCCGCGCCGCCACGATGTCGGCGCTCAGTCGTCGCAGGACTTCGGACATCACCTCATGGGTACCGGGACGGCGCCCGTCGATCTTGTCCAACGCGTTGTGCAACGCGACCGCTTCGGGCAGCGCAATGGGAATCGCCAAGTACCGATACGGCGTCTCCTCTTCGATTAGGTGAATGAGCGGTGAGGAGTCCGACAGGTCATAGAGCACCGATTCAATGCTCATCACGTTGAACTGGACTACGTCCGCATCAACGTCGTCGTTCGGCTGCGCCGCGGGTGCCTCGACGTCGAGCGCTTCGGTCGGCTCGCCTTCGGCCGGCGTTGGTTCGTCGCTCATCAGGGGTCCAGCCTAATTGCCGGTGCGGCGTGAAAT
>CALGFJ010000263.1 GCA_937881055.1 uncultured Acidimicrobiaceae bacterium
GTTGCTCGAACCAGTGCCACGCCGAGGACACGAGCACGGCATCGAACGAGGCGTCGCCGAGAGGCAACGCCTCGGCTGTGCCCTTGAGGGTACGCACCTCAGGACTGCGACGTACCAGTACCGCGCGCATGTCGTCGTCCGGTTCGACGACGGTGACCGACGCGCCAAGTTCGATCAGGAGTCGCGTCCACTTACCGGTGCCGGCGCCGACTTCGAGCACGTCCGATCCGCGAAGATCGCCGAGGATCACCGCGACATCTGACGGGGGCGACGGGCGATAGAGGTCGTACTGCTCGGCGACCGTGCCGAAGCGCAGCCCCCGCCCGTCGTAGGTCACGTCAGGACTGTCCGGTCCGTTCGCGCAGTGAGGCCAACAACCCGTCAATCGGGACTCGCACCTGTTCGGTGGTGTCGCGGTCGCGCACGGTGACCGCGCGGTCCTCGAGTGAATCGAAGTCGACGGTGACGCAGTACGGCGTGCCGACTTCGTCCTGGCGTCGATACCGCCGACCGATTGACTGGGTGACGTCGTAGTCACACATGAAGTGCGGCTGCAAGGATTCCAGCACTTCGCGCGACACGGCTTCGAGCTCGGGTTTCTTCGAGAGCGGCAGGACGGCCACCTGGTAGGGCGCCAAGCGCCAGTCGAGGCGCAGGACCGTGCGGCTCTCGCCCTCGACGACGTCCTCGTGGTAGGCGGCGAGGAGAAAGGCCATCATCGCGCGCGTCGCGCCGGCCGCCGGCTCGATCACGTACGGCGTGTAGCGCTCGTTCGTCGCCTGGTCGAAGTAGTCGAGCGCCACGCCCGAGGCGTTGGCGTGCTGGGTCAGGTCGTAGTCACCGCGATTGGCGACACCCTCGAGCTCGTCCCAACCCCAGGGATAGGCGTATTCGACGTCGGTCGTGCCGCGCGAATAGTGCGAGAGGTCCTCTTTGGCGTGTTCGTGCAATCGGAGTTGCTCTGCGGGGACACCGAGGTCGACGTACCAGGCGAGGCGCGTCTCGATCCAGTAGCGGTACCACTCGTCGGCGTCGGCCGGCGGGACGAAGTACTCCATCTCCATCTGCTCGAACTCACGCGTGCGAAAGACGAAGTTCTGCGGCGTGATCTCGTTACGGAACGACTTGCCGACCTGGGCGATGCCGAAGGGCGGCTTCTTGCGCACGGTGGCGAGCACGTTGGCGAAGTTCGTGAAGATACCTTGAGCCGTTTCCGGTCGCAGGTACGCCGTCGCGCCCTCGCCCTCGACCGGTCCGGCCTGGGTCTTGAACATCAGATTGAAGGCCCGGGGCTCGGTGAACTCGGTCGAACCGCAGTTCGGACAGACCCCGTCGATCTTGTCCTCGCGCCAACGCTCCTTGCACTTCTTGCAGTCCACCAACGGGTCCGTGAAGGTCTCGAGGTGACCCGACGCGGCCCACACGGCCGGCGGACCGAGGATCGCGGCGTCGATGCCCACGATGTCCGAGCGCATCTGGACCATCGAGCGCCACCAGGCCTGCTTGACGTTGCGCAGCATGTTGACGCCCAGCGGGCCGTAGTC
>CALGFJ010000264.1 GCA_937881055.1 uncultured Acidimicrobiaceae bacterium
CTTCGTCGCGGCACTCAAACTCGAGGACTGACCACCGCTAGTACCCGGTCGTGCCATCAATCATTTCGCGAATGAGGTCGGCGTGTCCGCAGTGACGTGCGTACTCCTCGATCATGTGGAGATAGATCCAATAAAGATTGACAGGTTCCCATCCGGCGCCCGGTTGCTGTACTAATTCATCAAGCGCATGGCCCCGGGCGAGTTCATCAGAGGTCTCGCACGCGCATTGGAAATTGGCGACGACTTCATCGAGCGTCGCGCTGTCGAGTTCATTCCATTCGACCTCGCGGTCGTCGGGTCGGCGGTAGTACTCGATGACGTCATTGCCCGCGAAGCGCACGTCGAACCAGATCTGTTCGACGAAAGTCATGTGTCGGAGCAGGCCGAGCAGTGACATCGACGATGTCGCCACGGGACGTCGACAGAGGTCTTCGAAGGACAGACCCGAACATTTCTTCAGAAGCGTCGCTCGGTGGAAGGTGAGCCACGACTCCAGTTGGTGTCGCTCATCACCGTTCAAAATTGGTTTTGGTCGTTGAAAATTGGGAATCTGATCCATTTGATGACCTTACCGAACGACGCGGCGGTATTGGCACTCGGTAGAATTGACTGCTAACAAGGAGAGGCATGGTCCGTCGCGTAGTTCGAGAACCCACGAACGTGGTCGTGGAACTGGACGACCGGAAGGCGACCATCCTCAAGGCGGTCGTCGTCGAGCACATCGACACCGCGCAACCCGTCGGCTCTTCCGCGGTCGCAGCCAGCGCGGACCTCGACGTCTCTTCCGCCACGGTGCGCTCCGAGATGGTCGCCCTCGAGCGTGAGGGATACCTCGCCCAGCCGCATACGTCGGCCGGCCGTATACCGACCGACAAGGGCTACCGCTATTTCGTCGATCACCTGCAGTCCGGGGTCCTGGGTTCGGTCCAACAGAAACAAGTGAAGGATTTCTTCGCCAGTGTGCGCGGCGAGGTCGAGGAAGTCTTGGAGAAGACCTCGACCCTGCTCAGCCAGATGACGAGCTACACGTCAGTGGTCGTGGGGGCCGGTCACGCGCACGCCACGATCTTGAGCGTGCAATTGGTCAACCTTGACGCGCATCATCACCTACTCGTGAGCGTGTTCTCCGATGGTTCGGTCGTCAAGCACAGCCTCACGCCGAACTTCGAAGCGAAGCCGGAAGAGGTGATGGAGGCGTCGCGCCAGCTGAACGCGCTGCTCATCAATACGTCGCTCGAGACCCGGGTGCAGGTGCCGTCGCGCCGCGACAACGTCGCCAATCTCGTGCGCGAGGCGGTGAGTACGTTGCACGCCCAACAGCCGGTCATGGAAGGCGAGCAGGTCTTCATCGGTGGCTCGTCCAAGGTGGCCGAGGTCTTCGAAGGTGTCGAGACCGTGCGCAAGGTGCTCGCGATCCTGGAACAAGAGCTCTTGGTCGTGAGCCTCGTGCAGGACATCCTCGATCAGGGTCTCTCGGTCGCCATCGGTTCCGAACACGGCTTCGAACCG
The DNA here is from genome assembly GCA_937881055.1 of uncultured Acidimicrobiaceae bacterium. Taxonomy (GTDB): domain Bacteria; phylum Actinomycetota; class Acidimicrobiia; order Acidimicrobiales; family RAAP-2; genus RAAP-2. The sequence goes on from CALGFJ010000264.1 coordinate 1,510, forward strand.
CTGTCGACCTGTGCGCTGATCGTCGCGCCGGTCACCATCGACGGGGTGCCGGCCGGGGCTGTCGGACTGTTGGGGCCAACACGCATGAAGTACCGCGAGGCGATGGCGGCGGCCGAGGCCGTCTCCAAGCAACTCTCGCGTCACTTTGCGGGAGCCGACGACCGTGGCTAACACCGATCTCTACGCGGTCCTCGAGTCAGATCACAACGCGACCCAAGAGGACTTGAAGAAGGCCTACCGGCGACTCGCGCGCCAGTACCACCCCGACACGAACGACGACCCCGCGGCCGAAGCGCGCTTCAAGGAGGTCTCCCAGGCCTACGAGATCCTCTCGGACCCCGAGCGGCGCGCGAACTACGATCGCTTCGGTTCCGACGTCGGCGCCGGTGGCAATCCCTTCGGGGCCGGTTCGGTCCAGGACATCTTCGACATGTTCTTCGGGGGACTGGGCGGACACGGACAACAGCGTCGCGGACCCCAGCCGGGACCGGACGCCGAGATCTCCCTGGATATAACGCTCGATGACGCGGCCTTCGGGGCGACGCGTGAAGTCACCGTCACCCTCGCGCACCGCTGTTCGACCTGTGACGGATCGGGTTGCGCTCCGGGTACCTCGCCCACGACCTGTGTCGAATGTGCGGGCGTCGGCGTCGTCCAGCGAGTCCGTAACTCGATCCTCGGCCAGATGGTGACGTCGATGCCCTGTACCCGCTGCAACGGCATGGGCTCGCGCATCGACACGCCGTGCGCGGACTGTCGCGGTGACGGCCGACGCAACGAGACGACGACGCTCACGATCCAGGTGCCGGCCGGTGTCGAAGACGGCTCGACGATGCGACTGAGCGACCGTGGTCCGGCCGGTCTTCGCGGAGGACCGAACGGTCGTCTCTTCGTGCACCTGCGCGTGCAGAACGACAACCGCTTCGAACGCCACGGCGACGATCTCCACCACGAAGCCCACATCGCCTTCACCCAGGCCGTCCTGGGGGCGACCATCGAAGTACCGACATTGCGAGAGACCGTGACGGTCGACGTGGTCGCGGGCAGCGCGAACGGCACCGTGCACCGACTCCGACACCAAGGCGTCGAGCACCTCCACGGACGGGGACGCGGTGACCTCTACGTGCACCTGGTGGTCGACGTGCCCACGGAACTCGACGAGACCTCCGAGGGCCTGCTGCGCCAGTTGGCCGAACACCGCAAAGAACCAGTCCTCGAGGGAAGCGGGGGACTCTTTCATCGACGCCGGGCGAAGAAGTGACGCTTCTCGAGTGGCCGCGTCGCATCGCGGCGGTCGCCCAGTTTCGCGTCGAAGACCCGAATCAACCTACGCTGAGCGCGACTGACGAACATCACCTGCGAACCGTGTTGCGCGCTCGAAGCGGTGAAGAGCTCGTCGTCACCGACGGCGCTGGCTCGTGGTCGCTGTGCGAAGTCGGCGACCACGCGCTCCATCGGGTGACGCCGGTACATATCGATCCACCATCGCCGGCGACGACCTTGTACCTCGCTCCATTGAAGGGCGATCGCAGCGAATGGACCGTCGTCAAGGCGACGGAACTCGGCGTGGGCCGGATCGTGCCGCTGATGAGCGCGCGCGTCGTCGTCAAGTTTCGTGGCGAAGTGCGCGAAAAGATCGTCGCGCGATGGCGTCGGGTGGCGAACGAAGCCAATGGACAAAGTCGCCGAACCTACGACGTCATCGTCGACGAACCGTTGCACGTGCGTGACGTCCCGGTGAACGTCGCGTTCACACACTTTGATGGTGGGAGCGACTGGAACGGCGTGCACGGTGTCTGCGTGGGACCCGAGGGTGGTTGGGAAGAAGGGGAGTGGGGAGAACACCCGCGACTCTCGCTCGGACAAAGCGTGCTGCGCGCCGAAACGGCCGGTGTCGTCGCGGCGTCGTTGCTCGCTTTTGGCGCTGGTGGGTGGGGATTTACCCTCGTTGGTGAGAAATCTCGGTAATGATGAGAACAACACATGAGTGATTGCCTGTTTTGCCAAATCGTCGCTGGGGAGATCCCGTCGAAGCCCGTCGCTCAGAGTGAGCGGGCCTACGCGTTCTACGACATCGCACCCCAGGCGCCGGTCCACGTCCTCGTCATCTCCAAAGAACACATCACGAGCGCCGACGAGATCGCGAGCAGTCACGGCGGCGTCGTGGACGACCTCATCATGCTGGCCCAGGAGGTCGTGGAACTCGAAGGCGTGCGCGAGAGCGGCTACCGCCTGGTCTTCAACGTCGGGCGCGACGGTCAGATGAGCGTTGCGCACCTGCACCTGCACGTCCTCGGCGGACGTCGAATGGAGTGGCCACCCGGATGACCTCTGATGCCACGGCCCAAGAGGCCCTCACGGCGACCACCTTCGTACCGAATACGCACTTGATGTCCGGACTCCTCGGACCGCGCGACGAGCACCTGCGCATCATCGAGCACGCGTTCCCGAAATCGAAGATCCGCGTGCAGGGCAACCAGATCGCCGTCACCGGTCCCGACGCCGCCAAGGTGCTGCGGCTCTTCGACGAATTGGTCTTGGTCTTGGAAAGCGGCCAGGCGCTCGACTCGGCCAAGATCACGCGCACCATCGACATGGTGGATGACGACCTTCGACCGAGCGAAGTGCTGCGCCACGAAGTCGTGCGCGGGGCCAAGGGCAAGACGGTTCGTCCCTCGACGGCCGGCCAGAAGCGTTACACCGACGCCATCGACTCCTCCATCATCACCTTCGGCATCGGACCCGCGGGCACCGGTAAGAGCTACCTCGCCGTCGCCCAAGCGGTCCAGGCGTTGCAACGCCGACAGGTGCAGCGCATCGTGCTGACGCGCCCGGCCGTCGAGGCGGGCGAGCACCTCGGCTTCTTGCCCGGTGACCTCATGGCCAAGGTCGATCCCTACCTGCGGCCGCTCTACGACGCGCTCTACGACATGGTCGGTCCCGAAGGCGCGCAGCGTCTCATCGCCAACGGCACGATCGAGGTCGCGCCGCTCGCCTTCATGCGCGGGCGAACCTTGAACGACTCGTTCATCATCCTCGACGAAGCGCAGAACACGACGCCGGAACAGATGAAGATGTTCTTGACGCGCATCGGCTTCAACTCCAAGGCCGTCGTGACCGGCGACGTCACCCAGGTCGACCTCAACGGTCGTCACAGCGGTCTCGCGACGATCGAGAAGATCCTCTGGAACATCGAGGGCATCAGCTTCATCCACCTCAGCGCGAAGGACGTCGTGCGACACCGCATCGTCGCCGACATCGTCGCCGCCTACGACCAACAGACGTCATGACCATCGACATCTACGCTGCCGACGAGCAGCACGACGAGACCATCGACCTCGAAACCTGGGTGGCGCTCGCCAACGGCGCGTTGACCGACGAGGGCGTGCGCGGCCTCGCCGAGGTCTCGCTGATCTTCTTGGACGAGCCGGCCATCACCGCCTTGAATCAGCAGTTCATGGGCAAAGAAGGCTCGACCGACGTCCTCAGCTTTCCGATCGACAACGAACCGGAACCCTCGGGGCGCGTCCCCGACGCCGGCGGGAGCGGACCGGGTGAGCCACCGATCCCCGAGATCCCCCAACTCGTTGGGGACATCGTGATCTGCCCGGCCGTCGCCGCGCGCAACGCCGTCGAGCACGAGTGCTCGTTCGATGACGAGA
>CALGFJ010000265.1 GCA_937881055.1 uncultured Acidimicrobiaceae bacterium
GCGACACTCGTCGGCGCCTACAACCGGCCGGCCCCTCCGACACCGGTCGACGTGTGGAGCTGGGACGGCACCACGTTGCGACACGGAGATGAATTTCTTCGCGAGGTGTCGACCGCGTCGAGTGACGCGGGCGACCTGACGACGTTTCGCTGAGCTACTCGGGCTGTCTCGATATTCGATCGGGATGAATCGTCACGGTGACGCGGACCTGTCCTTCGCGCCGATCCGGATAGGAATCAACACCCAGATATTTCTTCGCCAGGCGATCGATGCCCTCCTCCGCGCCGATCGTCGTGAAGCCCACGACCGAACCGCGAAGCGTGATGATCGAATGGTCGTCGTCGGGGTCGACGAGGGACATCGCGACGCGCGCGTCCGAGGCGAAGTTACGGGCCTTGGCGCGGCCGAGTGCCGTGTTGATCACGAGGTCGTCACCATCGAGTTCGACCCACACCGGAGAGACGTTCGGGCCACCGTCGGCGTCGAGGCTCGCCACGTGCGCGAGGACCTTCTTGGCGATGAGTTCGCGAGCGGCGGGAGTGAAAGATTCGGCCATCGGCATCCTGACGTGAGTGGGCAATGAGAGAGGTAGTTTTACTGTAATGAACATTGGTGCACACGTACGCGGGGGTGGCAAGCTCATCCCCTCGCTGGAGGAGGGCGTCGAAATCGGCGCCACGTCGATCCAGATATTCACCCAGAGTCCCCGGATGTGGAAGCCGTCGCAGTACGCACCCGAGGTCCTCGAGGCGTACCGCGAGGCGCAAGCGAACCACCCCAGCGTGACGCACACGTTCTGTCACGCGACGTACTTGATCAACCTCGCCAGTCCCAACAAAGAGCTCTACGAGCGTTCCGTCGACTGCCTGATCAGCAACCTCTCGACGGGACGAGGCATGGCATCATCGGGCGTCGTCTTGCACGTTGGCTCTCACATGGGCAGCGGGTTCGAGACGGCGCTGCCACAGATGGCCGAGGCGTTCAAGCGCGCGTTGGATGCCGCGGACTCAGCGCCACCGGGAGTGACGGATTGCCCGATCCTGATTGAGAACGCGGCGGGAACCGGCGGCACCATCGGTCGCAGCTTCGAAGAGATTCAGGCATTGATTGACGCCACCGGGGGCGATGAGCGAATTGGTGTGTGCATCGATACGCAACACCTATGGGCGAGTGGTTATGACTATTCGAGCACCCATGGTACGAACAAACTCGTGCACGAGATCGATATGAGCATCGGCCTCCGACGTCTTCGTTGCTTCCATCTGAACGACTCCAAGATCGAACTGGGCGGCAACCGCGACCGTCACGCCAACATCGATGAAGGAACGATTGGCACGATGGGTCTGGCTGCTCTTGTCGGACATCCAGATTTTCGCGACCTGCCACTGTTACTCGAGGTCCCCGGAACAGGTGAGGGACCTCGTTGGGAAGACGTCATCGCGGCTCGGAAGGTTGTCGTTGAAGGCATCAAGCTCTACGACGGTGAAGTGTCCACTGAACTCGAAGCGATGGTCCTTGTTATGCCTCCAGCCGCTACAAAGCCACCTGCAAAGAAGAAGCCGGTGAAGAAGAAGGCAGCGAAGAAGTCACCCGCGAAAAAGGCACCTGTAAAGAAGTCACCCGCGAAAAAGACGCCTGTAAAGAAGTCACCAGCGAAGAAGTCAATTGCGAAGAAGTTACCAGTGAACAAGAGGCCTGCGAAGAAAGCAATTGCGAAGAAGGCGCCCGCCAAGAAGTCACTCGCCAAAAAGTCACCCGCGAAAAAGGCACCTGTAAAGAAGTCACCCGCGAAAAAGACGCCTGTAAAGAAGTCACCAGCGAAGAAGTCAATTGCGAAGAAGTTACCAGTGAACAAGAGGCCTGCGAAGAAAGCAATGAAGCTTGCCAAGAAAAAGTGAAGAGGTTGCAATGAGTGAAGTGAGAGTGGAGTCCGACTCGATGGGCACGATTGAGGTCCCGGCGAATCACTATTGGGGTGCTCAAACAGAACGAAGCCTGCACCACTTTGCGATTGGACACGAGACAATGCCGCCGGCGCTGATTCGCGCCTTCGGAATCTTGAAATTCGCCTCGGTGGAGGTGAATCACGAACTTGGAAAGATCGACCCCGAGCGCGCGACACTCATTGAACGGGCTGCGCGAGAGATTATCGACGGCGTCCTCGCTGACGAGTTCCCGCTGCGAATCTGGCAGACCGGTTCGGGCACGCAGACCAACATGAACGTCAACGAAGTCATTTCGAACCGCGCAATCGAGTTGTCCGGCGGTGTGATGGGGAGCAAAGACCCCGTTCATCCCAACGACCACGTCAACATGTCGCAGTCGTCCAACGACACCTTCCCGACGGCGATGCACATCGCCGCGGTCCTGGAGATCACTGAACGTCTCGTGCCATCCGTTGCTCGATTGCGCGACGCACTGGGTCAGAAGGTCGAAGACTTCGGCGGTATCACGAAGATCGGTCGGACGCACCTGATGGACGCCGTACCGCTCACGCTGAGCCAGGAGTTCTCGGGCTACGTCGCCCAACTCGACGCCGACCTCGTAAGGCTCGAGCTCGTCTTGCCGGGTCTATGTGAGTTGGCGGCCGGTGGGACGGCGGTGGGAACGGGCCTGAACACCCATCCCGAGTTCGGGGAGCGCGTCGCCATCGCCATCGCGGCCCTGACCGGCAAGCCCTTCGTGACGGCGCCGAACTACTTCGCGGCCCTGGCCGCCCACGACGCGTTGGTCTTCGCCCACGGTGCGATTCGCACTCTGGCGGCCAGTCTGGCGAAGATCGCCGACGATATCCGCTGGCTCGGTTCGGGTCCGCGTTCCGGACTGGGTGAACTCAAGTTGCCCGAGAACGAGCCGGGCAGTTCGATCATGCCCGGCAAGGTCAATCCGACGCAGTGCGAGGCGATGATCATGGTCGCCGTGCAGGTCTTCGGCAACGACGTCGCCGTGACGACCGCGGGATCACGGGGCAACCTGGAACTGAACGTCTGCAAGCCGGTCCTCATCCACAACTTCTGTAACTCCATCGACCTGTTGACCGACGCGTGCGACCGATTCCGCGAATTCTGCGTCGATGGAATTGAGCCCGACGTCGAACGCATCGCCCAGCACTTGCACAATTCACTCATGCTCGTGACGGCGCTCGCCCCGAGCATTGGGTATGACAAGGCGGCCGAGGTGGCGAAGAAGGCCCATCACGAAGGAACGACGCTACGCGAGGCGGCACTCACCCTCGGACTACTGACCGCGGAAGAGTTCGACGCCGCCGTGGTGCCCGAGGACATGACGCACCCTTGAGTCGACTTCCGCGACTCGACGACGTCGTCGTGCAGACCTGGGTCACCGCGCATCCCACGTGGCACCTCGAGGACGCACATCTGATACGCGAGATCAGGACCACTGACTATCCGAGTGGCGCGAGACTCATTCAGGCCCAAGTGACGCTGGCTGAACGACTCGACCACCACCCGGTCGTGACCCTCGGCTACCGGAAGGTCCGTTTCGAACTGTGGACACACGACCAGGGCGGACTCACGCAGTTGGACCTGGACTACGCCGAAGGTCTCGAAGCCCTACTCGCCGACGAGTTCGCCGACGTCGTCATCTAGGAGACCGGGAGGTTCCACAGCGCCATCCACCGCGAGAGGTCCTTCTCGATTGGCAGGTCGTCGCTGAGGAAAGATCGCACGCGCAGTTCGAGTTCGTTGTCGCGCTGATCCGGTCCGGTCGGTGCGAAGGGATAGAAGGTCCCCTGTTTGAGGAGATAGACCATCCGCACGGCGCCGTCGCCCGGGGGAGTCTTGGGCACGAAGCCGAAGACCGCACATAACAATCGCGGGCCGAGTCCGTGCTCGACCATCGTGGTGTTCGCGCCGTGAATCCTCGTGACGAGGCCGTCGAGTTCGGGATCGGTCACCACCAACCATTTGAACCCCAGGTCGTCGGTCGTGACCTTCACGGTTCCGGTCTTGTCGTCGAAGTTGAGCAAGGCGATGATCTCGTCGTCAGTCGTGATCGTGGTCTCGCCGCTACCGGCCTTGAAGCAGAGTCCGGCGTTGCCCGACGACACGAGGTCGAGCTCGCTTTGCAGTGTCAGAGCCGCCGACGGCAACGCAAAGAGACCGTCGAGCTTCGGCGCGATCTGTTTGGTGCGACCGAAGAGGGTGTCGCGGAGGCCCACTAGCCGTTGAGTTCGACTTCGAGCTTCTTCAGCGCGTCCAGTCGAACCTCGAGCGACGGGTGCGTGGAGAAGAGCGACGCGGCGGTCTTGCCGGCGAGCGCTGGAGCGAAGAAGAAGGCGTTCATGCCCTCGGCCTTTCGAAGGTCGGTTCGCGGAATCTTGCCCATGTCGCCCGTGACGTGCACGAGCGCGCTCGCGAGCACGCTGGGCTTGCCGATCAGGATCGCGCCCGAACGGTCGGCCGCGAGTTCGCGGTAGCGCGACAGCGCCATCGTCAACAAGAAGGCGATGATGTAGATCACGATCGATACGACGAAGGTCAGCAACTCGAGCAGGACGATCTGATTGCCGTTGCGGCTGCGACCGCCTCCGGAGAGCATGGTGCTCCAAAGTGCGATGCGACTCACCAGTCCGGCGAGCATGCCGACACCGGACGCAATCGTCATGATGGCGACGTCACGGTGAGCGACGTGGCTGAGTTCGTGGGCGAGCACGGCCTCTAGTTCCTCGTCGTTCAGGCGGTTCATAAGGCCTCGCGTCGCGCAGATCACCGCGTGCTTGGGACTGCGTCCGGTCGCGAAGGCGTTGGGAATGTCCATCTCGGCCACCCCGACGCGGGGCTTCTCCATGTTGGCGAGGAGGCAGAGACGGTCCACGATCTCGTGCAACTTGGGCTCCTGGGCCGGCGTCACTTCCTTCGCGTGCATCGAGAACATCGCAATTTTGTCCGAGAAGTAGTACTGGGAGAACAACAGTCCGGCGCAGATCACGATGACGAAGACGAGTTGGACCCCGACGTTCAAGAGCACCGTGAAGATGATCACGTACAGGATGACCAACGCGAGACCCGTCATGAACATTCGGACGTTCAATCCGTGGTCGCTCTCAATCTTCGACTGCGCCATTACTTGGTCTCCTCGGTGCTCGCCGTCGCCTCAGCCGCCGGCGGGTCGCCGGACGGGAGCTCCGACGCGGCCCCGGTGCCCACCTGGGCCTTCAGAGCGGCCAGTTGCGCGTCGATGTCCGACGTGCCCTTGGCCTTGTCGAGCTGGGCCTGAATATCGTCGTTCGTGCTGGTGAGGTCGGTGAGTGCACCGGAGGCGAGTAACTCATCGAGTGCGCCGCTACGCGCCTGCATTTCGGCGACCTTGTCCTGGGCGCGTTGCATGGCGGCGCCGGCGTCGCCCATGGAGGTCGAAATGCCACTGACAGCTTCGGAGATGTGCGCTGACGCTTCGGCCGCCGTGTACGTCGCCTTGATCGTCTCTTTCTTGGTGCGGAAGGCTTCGACCTCGGTCTGGAGGCGTTGCGCGGTGTCGGTCAACTTCTGTTCCTGCTCGACGATCGTCGCGTGTTGGGTCTCGAGGTCCGCCAACTGCACGGTGATCGCCTGGCGACGTGACAGGGCCTCGCGCGCGAGGGGCTCGTTGTTCTGACCGAGGGCGGCCTTCGCCTGCTCGGCCAGCTTGTCGCCCTGGCTCTTCAACTGCTCGGCCTGGATTTCGACGCGCTTGCGCGCGGTGGCGACGTCGGCGACGGCGCGCTTCACCTTCGTGAGGTTGTCGAGCTGCTGTTCGTAGGAAAGGTCCAGTGTCTGGCGGGGGTCCTCAGCCTTGTTCAGCGCCGAGTTCGCCTTGGCCTGAAAGATGGTGCTGACGCGCTTCA
>CALGFJ010000266.1 GCA_937881055.1 uncultured Acidimicrobiaceae bacterium
GTTCGACTGGCCGATCGTTGACGAGGAGTTCAGAGAGTTCGCGATTCGCCAACTCGATGACGCCGACATGCTCGGCTTTGGGCGAGCGACCTACGAACACATGGCTGCCTACTGGCCGACCGACTTGGCTCAAACCAACGATCCAGACATCACGTCGCGGATGAACAACATGCCAAAACTCGTGTTCTCGACCACTCTCGAAGACGCCACTTGGTCAGGTACCACCGTCGTGCGTGGCGAGGCCACCGAATACATTCCCGAGTTCAAGGCCATGGACGCTGGCGAGATCCTCGTGATCGGTAACGCCCACCTAACCACCAGCCTCGCGCAAGCCGGCGTCCTCGACGAACTACGCATCATGATCAGCCCTATCGTGATCGGTCAGGGACGCCCACTGTTTGAATCTCTCAATGACCGCGTCTCGCTCGAACTACTTCGCGTCAGGCAGTTCGACTCTGGAAACATTCTGCTCACATATCAACCGTCGACTCACTCCGATTAAGCCTCAACAAAAGAGGTCGTGAATCCGTTATTCAATCAAACGTCGAAGTGGAGCTAGTTCGGTTTTAAGGCACTCACGTTGGTGCGCATAATAAGAGGCGGGCCAGAATCGGTGCAAACCCAGGTCTGACACCACGTGGAACCAGTTTTCGCTAGTGGGCAGCGAAGTGACGTGCCACGACCGCGAAGGACTCTTTGGGCTCCCACGGCATATCCGGGTAGGTCGCCCCGTGGCGCCCGTTGGGAAGGTACTTCACGATTGACATCGAATCCATATCGACGTCATAGCGAGGGTCGTCGTTGGTGAAGGCCTCGGGAGTCGCGAACGTCGACAGCAGAGCCCCAGTGACGCCGGCGCGTTCTAGCTCGTCTATGGTCTCGCCCAATTCACGGGCCTGCATGGCTTCGTCTCGCTCGTAGATCCCATTCAGGCGAGGCCGGAAGAACCGTCCGATTACCGGACGCGTGTGGAGATACAAGCGGGTGGTGTCAGTCACCCCAAAGCCCAGGACGCCCGAACTCTCGGCGCCACGGAAAGTGCGCATCCCAAATTCGGTGACGATCACTGGCTTGCCGGTGGCGAGGTAGGGCTGGAGCATCTCCACGTAGCGGTCCTTGGTCCGGGCGTCGCGGTAATAATCGACGCCCACGTAGTCAAAGAGCGACCAGTCCACCTGCTCAAAGGGGAGTGACGCGTAGATGAGCGGTCCCGTGAAAGTGCTGCGCAGCGCCGCTGTCAGACTGGCCAGATAGTCATTGAGCTTCCCGTCGCGAAGCAACGACGGATCAGCTTTCAGAGCAGCCAGGTGCGACGCGACGTCTTTTCCCGGGAGCAGGTCCGCCATGAAGAGCGTCAACTCGGACCCGGCCACAAAGACCACACGGCCCGGGTGCGCCTCTTCCAGCGCCGAGACCGCTCGGGCGGCCGCGACGAGCCGCGACGTGGTCTCGCTCGGCTGGTACTCGTAGAAGGCCGGGGAGAACCACACCTCGAGGCCGAGACTCAGCGATATCTCTGTGGCGGCGTTCATCCGAGCGACATCACTGCCACCGATGCGAACCGCGTTGGCGTGCAGATCGTCACGAATGATCTCGAGCTCGCGTCGCACCACCGACAAGTTGAGGTCCGCTCGACGTGTCGAGATCGCATAACCCGGACCGCGGAATGTCGTTCCCGTGTCGTAGTGGATACCTTGGTGCTGCAGTTTCACCCTCTTCACCTCAGTCCGTCGCTCTATACATTGCTCTTCATAGTGACGAGGTACGCCGCGCGGACACAAGGCCTTCACTCTTGTCCACTTAGACGGATGCACCGTGTTCGGCTTCAATGTCGGATGCGCACCAGAAAGTCCTGGGGTTGGCGCACCACGGTAGTGTCTTAAAGCCGAACTGGGAAGTGGAGGTGCGGGGATTCGAACCCCGGTCCAACGGCTTCTTGGTGAACATTCTCCGAGCGCAGCTAACAGGAAATTGTCGGGAGCGTCACTGCTGCCAGCACCTATGACTCTCCGTAGTTAGCTGAATTGTCCCGACGGAACCACTAACGAGTTCTGACGGTAAGCCCCACTTCATGACACCCGATATCTAAACCGCAGGGCTGGGTCTAGGCGGATGTTGCTACCTAAGCAGCAAGCGCAAGCGAAGGCTTGGCGTTTATTTATTGTTTCCGGCTCTTTAACGTGGTTCCGGAGACCACGGCTCGCTTCTTTCACCTCGACGACCATTGTCGAGACCATTCACCCCCTCGTTACATCACAACCGACATGGCTGCGTTCTCAGTGTACCCCTCGACCCGATATCGTTGCCCGCGCTACGGGCAATGGAGAAGCGTCTTACGCGAACTTCTCGGAGTTGCGAATCGCTCGAGCGATGTCGCGGTCGGCGTCGCGTTTGGCGATCGCCTGGCGTCGATCTTGTGACTTCTTGCCCTTGGCGAGCGCTAACTCGACTTTGGCCCGACCGTCCTTGAAGTACAACTTGAGCGGAACCATCGTGAAGGGTTCGGTCCGGGTCTCGTGCAGCCACTCGTCGAGTTCGTGGCGATGGGCCAAGAGCTTGCGACGGCGGTCCGGGTCGTGGCTCCCGAAGCCGGTCGCGTAGACCCACGGCGGCACGTGCATCTGATACAGCCACAACTCCGTGTCGTCGAATCGCGCGTAGCTTTCCGCGATTTGCGCCTTACCTTCTCGAAGGGACTTCACCTCTGAGCCGCTCAGCATGATGCCGCACTCCAGGGTCTCGATGATCTCGTAGTCGTAGCGCGCACGCCGATTCGTCGCGACCACTCGGTCGCCGGCGCTCGCGTCAACCCTCTTCTGGGCGCGCTTCTCTTGGATCTGCTTGGCTCGAGCCATCTATCTAGCGTAGTGACGCGTCTTCGGCGCGGCGGTGGGACATGGGTAGGGTACTCGTGTGTTGACACTGCACTCGGTCCATCGAGACGCCATTGTCGCGACGTGCATTCGCGCCCTGCCCAACGAGGGGTGCGGACTCTTGCTCGGAACATCCGACGGAACGGTTACCGACGTGCTGGCGAGCCCCAACGTCGCTGATTCGGCCAAGCTCTACGAAATTGACAGTCGAATATTGCTCCGGGCCCATCGACAAAGCGAAGCGGAGGGTTCGAGCGTCCTCGGGGTCTTCCACTCGCACACGCACTCCCAGGCCTTTCCGAGTCCGACCGACGTGGCCCAGGCGCCTGATCCCTCGTGGCATTACGTGTTGGTCTCGCTGCGCGAAAGTCCTTCGACGATTCGCAGTTTCCTTATCGTCGACGGAGAGATCACCGAAGAAGAGGTCACTTCGTAGCCTCGGCGACGGTGTGGAGAAGCAAATAATGGTCGCGGGTGTCACGACGCCTCGCCGGGCTAGTAATGTCGACTGGGTTAGTCAGGAATCAAGCGGATCGGAAGAGATGAGATGACAGCACTAGTTCGAATTCCCACCGTCCTGCGACCGGCCATGGGCGGCGACACGTCGGTCACGGTCGAAGGGTCCACGGTGGGCGAGATCCTCGACCACTTGACGGCCGAACACCCCGCCGTGAAGGGCCAGTTGCTCAACAGCGACGGAACCCTGCACCGATTCTTGAACGTCTACGTGAACGACGACGACGTGCGTTACCTGGGCGGCGTCGACGCGCCCGTCACCAACGGTGACGAGATCACCTTGCTGCCCGCCGTCGCCGGAGGCACGTTGTAGTGACGCGTTTCGCGTCGGTGCTCGATCTCATCGGTCAAACGCCGATCATCGACGTCAGCGCACTTTCACCCAAGCCCAACGTCACGATCCTGGCCAAACTCGAGGGTCGCAACCCGGCCGGTTCGGTGAAGGACCGAGTCGCGCTCTCACTGATCGACGCAGCCGAACGCGACGGCGTCCTCATCCCGGGCAAGCCGGACCAGGTCCTGATCGAACCGTCGTCCGGTAACACCGGAATCGCGCTGGCGATGGTCTGTCGGTTGCGCGGCTATCACCTCAAAGTCGTCTTGCCGTCCAACGTGTCACCGGAACGACGTCAACTGCTGTTCGCCTGGGGCGCGGAGATCATCGACTCACCCGGGGCCGAAGGTTCCAACGGCGCCGTTCGACTGGCCCAGTCGCTCAGTGCGGACAATCCGGAGTGGACTTTCCTCTACCAGTACGCGAATCCCGCCAATCCCGAAGCGCACTATCGCCACACCGGCCCCGAGATACTCACCGACGTTCCGGAGATCACGCACTTCGTGGCCGGACTCGGGACGTCGGGCACCCTGATGGGTGTGGGTCGATACTTGCGCGAGCATCGACCTGACGTGCAGATCTGGGCCGTTGAGCCGCCGTCCGGAGAGATGGTCGACGGACTTCGCAACCTCGACGACGGCTACATCCCACCGATCTTCCTGGACAACCACGGCGCGCAGCTCCTCGATCGTCGGGTCGTCGTGCGACCAAGGGAATCGATCGAGTGGACGAGGCGCTTCACCGAGGTGGGACTCTTCGTCGGTCTGTCGTCGGGCGCCATCATGGCCGGCGCGGTCAAGTGCGCCAACACGATTGCCGACGAGGACTCGGCCACGATCGTGACAATCGTGCCCGACGACGGATGGAAGTATCTCTCCACCGGTGCCTGGAGCGACAACATCGATGACGTCGTCGAACGCGCCAAATCGATCATCTACTTCTAGAACGCTCATTTCGCGAACCTCCGCTACCGTTGGGGCATCACATAGATCGAGGAGTTACATGGCATTCACGCGCGCTGACGGACGTAGTCCCGACGAGGCCCGGCCCCTCACCTTCGAGCGCGACTTCACGGCGATGGCGGCCGGGTCCGTGCTCGTGAGCTTCGGTCGCACGGTCGTCTTGTGCACTGCGTCGGTCGAAGAGGACGTCCCGCGATGGTTACGCGGCACCGGCAAAGGATGGGTCACCGCCGAGTACTCGATGCTGCCGGGTTCGACATCCGAGCGCGCTAGTCGTGAAGCCGCCAGAGGCAAGCAGTCCGGTCGCACTCAGGAGATCCAACGTCTGATCGGTCGATCCCTGCGCACCGTCACCCGGCTCGACCGGATCCCCGATGTCCAGATCACGGTCGACTGTGATGTCCTGCAGGCCGATGGGGGAACGCGCACCGCGTCGATATGCGGGGGCTACGTGGCGCTGCACGACGCCATCACGCGACTGGTTCAAAAGGGGACGTTGAAAGAACACGCGTTGAGTGACTTGGTGGCGGCGATCTCGGTCGGCGTCGTCGGCGGCGTCGCGATGCTGGATCTTCCCTACGAAGAGGACTCCCGGGCCGATACGGACATGAACGTCGTCATGACCGGGGCCGGGCGCTTCGTCGAGGTGCAGGGCACGGCCGAGCAAGAGGCCTTCACCCGCGACGAGTTGGACCAACTGCTGGACCTCGCGGCGACGGGAATCTCGTCGATCCACGAAGCCCAGCGCCAGGTGCTCGCGAGTCCACCGCCGCCTCGTCCGTGACCGCGTTCATCCTCGCGACGGCGAACGCGCACAAGGCCGACGAGATGCGCGCGGTGCTGTTGCCACTCGGCGTCCAACTCGAAGACCGACCGGCGGGTGTCGCGGACGTGGAAGAGACCGGAGCGACCCTCGAAGAGAACGCGTTGTTGAAGGCGCGCGCGCTGACCGAGGCGACGGGTCGCGCCGCGATCGCCGACGACACGGGACTCTTCGTGGACGCGCTCAATGGGCGACCGGGTGTGCGGAGCGCACGGTACGCGGGCGAAGGGGCGAGTTATGACGACAACGTGACCAAATTGCTGAGAGAATTGTCAGGCGTGCCGACGCCGCGAACGGCCCGTTTCGTCACCGTCATCGCCGCGGCCTATCCCGACGGAACGAGCTTCTGCGTCGAGGGCGTGCTCGAGGGGGCGATCTCCGAAGCGCGCGCCGGTGATCAGGGATTTGGATACGATCCCGTCTTCGTCCCCGACGTCGAGGGACGAAGCCTGGCGCAACTCAGCGCGCGCGAGAAGAACGAATTGTCGCACCGGGGTCGAGCACTGCGTGCCCTGTGCGAAGAACTGGCCAAACGATAAGGCATTTCACGAAGATTTCACCTTAGGGTGGAACCGTGATCGACCAGGAACTGCCCATGTTTCCTCTGGGCATGGTGATCTTTCCGCACCAGATCGTGGGTCTGTGCGTGTTCGAATCGCGCTACCACCAGATGTTGCACGACATTGAGTCCCAGCAGCGTTTCGGCACGTGTCTCATCGCGCGCGGATCCGAGGTCGGTGGTTTCGATGAACGAACGTCGGTGGGCACGTTGATGCAGATACTCGGCGTCCAGGCGTTACCCAACGGGCAGATCGTCGTGATGGCCGAGGGCGTCGAGTGTTTCGAAGTGGGGCGCTGGCTCGATGACGATCCGTATCCCAGAGCCCTCGTCAAGGACCGGTGCTGTGACGAGCAGAGCGTCACGGGGGCTCTCTTGAAGTCGACGGAGTCGGCCGTTCGCGCCATTCGCGCGCTCCAGAGTGAGCTCTTCGCCGACGAATGCCTGCAGTCGAATTGCGAGATGGACAGCGATCCGTGGGTTCGCAGTTGGCAGTTGTGCTCCATGACCCCGATGTCGACGCTCGATCAGTTCAAGGTGCTCAGCCTGAGCGACCCGAACGATCGACTACGGCTGGTCGCCGAGATCTGTTGCGAGCGCTACGGCGACTATCAGCGGATGGTGGCGATTGACACCTCGCCGAGTCCGTTGGACTAACGAAGCTCTAACAAGTCCACGACGAAGATCAGGGTCTCACCGGGAGCAATGACACCACCGGCGCCCCGATCTCCGTAGCCGAGCTGAGCCGGAATGACGAGTCGGCGGCGTCCGCCAACTCTCATTCCCACGACGCCCCGGTCCCAACCCTTGATGACGTGACCGGCACCGAGCGCGAAGACGAACGGCTCGTCGCGGTTCCACGAGGCGTCGAACTCTTCACCGCTGGTCACACCGACGCCCACGTAGTGCACGACGGCGTTCTGACCGGTCATCGCCTCGTCGCCGGCACCCACGACGATCTCTTCGATGATGAGATCGTCGGGAACTTCTCCGAGGTACGGATCGACGAGTGGCTTTTCAGGCATTGATCGAAATGTTATCGACGACGCTCGCGGCCACCACCGACCGCACGAACGTTGCGGGCTTCGCGGCCCTTGGGACCGTTCGCTTCTTCGAAGGTGATCTTCTGGCCTTGGGCGAGTGACTTGAAGCCGTCGCCCACGATGTTCGAAAAGTGAATGAAGAGGTCATCACCCTTGTCGTCGCTCGCGAAGCCGAATCCTTTGGCGTCGTTGAAAAAGCTCACGACGGCTTCGCTGCCGTGGACGACATTCGTGCCCCTCGCAAATGGCGCGGTACGCACGTTGGAGCGATCGGGTCG
>CALGFJ010000267.1 GCA_937881055.1 uncultured Acidimicrobiaceae bacterium
CACGCGTCCTTCGGGCCTGTGACGTGGCGACCCTGCCGTATCCGGGGGTGGCGACGGATTACAAGCCCCTCATCACGACGATGCTGAGCGTCGCCGACGGCGTGTCGGTGGTCACGGAGAACCTGTTCGTCGGACGCTTCCGCTACGTTGATGAACTCGTGCGACTGGGTGCGAGCATCACCACCGAGGGTCATCACGCGATGATCCGCGGGGTCGATCACCTCACGGGCACGTCAGTGCACGCCAGTGACATACGGGCCGCGGCGGCGCTGATCCTCGCGGGACTCGTGGCCGAAGGCGAGACGACGGTCACTGGACTCGAGCACATGGACCGCGGATACGACGACTTCGTCGGTCGTCTGCGCCATCTCGGCGCCAACATCGAACGGTATTCATGATCTCGAGCGATCCGACAGAATTGGTCGAACAGTCTCGCGAGGGTTCGCGCACCGCGCTCGCGCGTCTGTTGACCTTCGTCGAGTCCGGTGGTCCCAAGCAGTTGGCGACCGCGGCGTTGGCCTATCGCGCGAGCGCGCCCTACGTGGTGGGGGTGACCGGACCACCGGGCGCCGGCAAGTCGACCATGACCGACCAGTTGATCAAGGTGGTTCTCGAACGCGGTTCCTTCGGGGGTGCGGACGAATTCGACCAGGTGGGCGTCCTCTGTGTCGATCCCAGTTCTCCCTTCACCGGTGGAGCGATTCTGGGAGATCGGATCCGAATGCAGGGGCACGCGACCAACGAGCACGTGTTCATTCGCTCGATGGCGACGCGCGGTCACCTCGGCGGACTCTCGTTGGCCGTGCCCGACGCCGTTCGTGTCCTCGGGGCGGCAGAGTTCCGTCTCGTGCTCGTCGAGACCGTCGGGGTCGGGCAGATGGAAGTGGAGATCGCGTCGGCGGCCGACACCACGATCGTCGTCGTCAATCCCGACTGGGGTGACGCCATGCAGGCCAACAAGGCGGGACTGCTCGAAGTCGCCGATATCTTCGTCATCAACAAGGCCGATCGCGCGGGCGTTCGAGAGACGCGCCGAGACCTGAACCAGATGCTCGACCTCGGGGGCACCCACGAATGGCGTCCACCGATCCTCGAGACGGTCGCGACCGATGGCAAAGGAATCGCAGAACTCTGGGACGCCGTCGTGGACCACCGATCGCACCTCGAGAGCGGACAGTTGGAAGATCGACGACGAGCCCGCATGCGCGTCGAGCTCGACAAGGTGCTGAGCGCAATGGTCCGATCTCGAGTCGGCGCGATGGCTCGCGGCGACCTCTACGAGGGCCAGATCGATTCATTGTTGGCGGGCACGACCGACCCGTACCGCGCGGCCGAGACACTGTTGGGCGACGCATGATCGCGACGTCCATCCCGTACGACCTGGTCTTCGTGATTCACATCATGGCGGCGGTCGACACGCTGATCGTCTTGCTCGTGATGCGCTCTTCGGCCCAGGGAATCGTTCGCGGTGCCGATGCGACATTCCAGCGAAAGCGATTTCCCAATCGACAAAACTGGGCCGCGCGCGTCTTCCACGTGCTGCCGATCACGGGACTCATCATGTCGCTCACGGGCGACAAGTCCGTCTCGCTCTCCAAGCCGTGGATTGGCGTCGGCATACTTTGCTACCTGGCCATGGCCGGACACTTGGAAGCGAGGACGCTTCCCCAGGAGCGGGTCCTCGCCAAATCCATAGAGTCCGATAGCGTGGCGTCGCCCGAGAGCGGGAGAGCGTTCCTGAAATCGATCGACATCCTGCTCGCGATCTTCGCCGTCGCGTTGATTTCGATGTTGGTCCAGTTCTAGAGGAAGCTCGCGTGGCCGACCATGCCGGCGGCGACGGTGGCATTGGTCGCTTCGTCAATGAGGACGAAGCTTCCCGTGACCCGATTCGCGCGGTAGTCATCAACGACCAAGAGGTCGGCCGTTTGCAGGGTCGCCAAACCGATGTCGTTCGTAGTGAGTGAGGTCGACTCATCGATGTCGAGCTTCTCGATGTCGATGACACCGTTGATCGTCTTGACGCGCACCGGCGTGACCTTGGACGTGTGCTTCATCTTCAGCCGCTGGCCGATGACTAGTGGCTTTTCTCCGAACCAGCAAATCGTCGTCTTGAGTTCGTTGACCACCGAGGGGAGGGGAGCGGTGGCGATCAAATCGCCGCGCCCGGCGTTGGTCTCGTTGGCGAGCGCGAGGTCGGCGGCCAAGCCGACGGTGGCGTCGGCGATCTCCTCACCGCCGAAGTTGATCGCGGTGATCGTCGTCTCGATATTGGCGGGCAAGAGGGTGACGCGGTCGCCGACGTGGAACGTATCGCCGTTCACCATCCCCGCGTAGGTGCGTCCGCCGCCCGGTTGACGAAGGACCCACTGGATGGGCAAGCGCGCGCCGCGCGTCGTCGTGTGTTCCCAGGCACCGGCTTCGGAGTTCTCGAGCGCCTCGAGGACGGTGGGACCCTCGTACCAGGGGAAGTGACTCGAGGGTTCCACGACGTTGTCGCCGAGCAGCGCCGAGACCGGAATGATCGAGACCGACGTGAAATCGAGGTCGCGAGCGAGGGCTTGGATCTCGTCGACCACTCGGTCGAAGGCCAGTTTGGACCAGTCGACCGCATCCATCTTGTTGACCGCGACGATGATCGAGCGCACGCCGAGGAGGGCCGCGATGCAGAGGTGACGGCGGGTCTGCTCCTTCAGTCCCGAGGCGACGTCGAGCACGACGAGCGCGAGGTCGGCCGTCGAGGCACCGGTCGCCATGTTCCCCGTGTACTGGACGTGGCCGGGGCAGTCCGCGATGATGAATTTCCGCGTCGGCGACGTCGCGTAGCGGTACGCGACGTCGATGGTGATGCCCTGCTCGCGTTCTGCGCGCAGGCCGTCGGTGACGAAGCTGAGGTCGAGGTCGCCGACGCCGCGCTTCTCCGAGGCTTCGGCGACGGCGTCGAGTTGGTCGTCGAAGAGCTGTCGGGTGTCGACGAGGATTCGTCCGATCAACGTCGATTTGCCGTCGTCGACCGATCCGATCGTTGCTAAACGCAGGAGGTCCTTGGTCGCGAGTTGCACGTTTAGAAGTACCCTTCGCGCTTGCGATCTTCCATGGCGGTCTCGGAGAACTTGTCGTCGGCGCGCGTCGCACCACGTTCCGACACGTTGGCGAGGGCCACCTCTTCGATGATCGCGTCGAGCGTCGCCGCGCGAGATAGGACGGCCCCGGTGCAGTTCGCGTCGCCGACCGTGCGGAAACGAACGGTGAGGTGTTCTACGGTCTCGTCGGCCCGTGGTTCGACGAACGGACCGACCGCGAGGTACATGCCGTCTCGTTCGACGACGTCGCGCTCGTGGGCGAAGTAGATGTCCGGTAGTGGCATCTGCTCGCGTTCGATGTACTGCCACACGTCGAGTTCAGTCCAGTCCGAGAGGGGGAAGGCGCGCACGCTCTCGCCCGGGTTGACCTTGCCCTGGTAGATCTGCCACAGCTCCGGTCGCTGCTTCTTAGGATCCCACTGCCCGAAGGTGTCGCGAAATGAGAGGATGCGTTCCTTGGCGCGCGCCTTGTCCTCGTCGCGTCGGGCGCCGCCGAAGGCGGCGTCGAAGTTGTTGTCGTTGAGTGCGTCGAGCAACGTCACCGTCTGGAGTCGATTGCGCGAGCCCATGACGCCGGGGTCTTGAACCTTGCCCTGGTCGATGGTGTCTTGCACTTTGGCGACGACGAGTCGCGCACCGACGCGCGCGACGGTGGCGTCACGAAAAGCGATGACCTCGGGGAAGTTCTGACCGGTGTCGATGTGCATCACGGGAAACGGCAGTTGCTGGGGCGCGAAGGCTTTCACGGCGAGGTGCAAGAGCACGGCGGAGTCCTTGCCGCCCGAGAACAACAGGACCGGGCGTTCGCACTCCGCGACGACCTCTCGGAGGATGAATATGGCGTGGGACTCCAGTAGGTCGAGGTGGTCGGTGGTGGTGGAGGTGCGCAAGGGTGTCGTCGTCATAGTCCGTGAGGTCTCCGTATATCCTAGTAAAACACTCGAGAATGTAAGGCTGCTGAGCAAATGTCCCTGATTACGCCGACCGGAGACCTCCTCGATGAACTCGAATCGGTGAACGAAAGTTTTGAGCGTTCGACACCGATCAAGATCCTCGAGTGGACCTTCGAGCGATTCAACGACGACGTCGCGATGGCGTGCTCGTTCGAGGACGTCGCGCTGTTGCACATGGTTCATCAACTTCGTCCCAATTCTGAAATCATCTTCTTGGACACGCTCGGTCACTTTCCCGAAACGCTCGAATTCGCGTCACGAATCGAACGCGAATGGTCGCTCAACATGACCCGCACGACACCTGGTGCGGACGCTGACGCGTGGCCTTGCGGGACCGATCGATGCTGTGAACTGCGCAAAGTCGCGCCGCTCGGGCGCGCCGTCGCGGGGAAATCGGCGTGGATTACCTCGGTGAAACGAGTCGACGCGCCGTCGCGCGCGACGATGAAAACCCTGATGTGGGATGAGAAATTCAAACTGGTGAAGGTGAACCCACTCGCCACGTGGACTGATGACGACGTCGCCTACTACTTGACGTCCCACGGTTTGCCCGAACACCCCCTGTGGGCCCAGGGCTACGCGTCGATCGGGTGCGCGGCGATGACCGAGAAACCACTTATCCCAGGTGACCGTCGATCGGGTCGCTGGGTCGGTGCGGACAAGGAAGAGTGCGGCCTCCACGAGGCGTGATATCCACCAAAAACCCTTAAAACGCTTGTAACTTTGACTGCAATGTCAAGGTGGCGTGTCGTGGGGTATGTCGGATGCTTCTAATAATCCTCGCCCTCTTCTGGGCGGCGCTCTTAGCGCCCGTGATAATCCGACGCCTCCGAGACGGCGGTCCCGAACGCTCCATTCAGTCCTTTCACGCCGAACACGAGGTCCTCAGTCGCCAGGAATACGTGGTGAATCCGGCCCACCGTCTCGAACAGTCCGACGAGGCTGAACCTGAGATTCAAGAGCCCGCACGCCGATCTCGACTGACCGTCGTTCACGCCGACGACACCTATCGCTCACTGGAGTCGCGAAGTTCGTGGGATGAATGGAGCCGGGACTACGACTACGACGACGATGAGCCGAGCAACGCTCGCGAGTCAATGAACCGCTACGCCGCGGCCTATTCATCGGTGCCCAACGAAACGTCGGTGCGCGCCAGTTACGACACACCGATTCGCCGTCGCTCAATGAAGTCGCGGCGACAGATGATGTTCGTGCGTCTCGGGCTCATTTCAGCGGTATTGACGATCCTCGCCTTCACCATGAGCTACGGATTGATCATGGACCTCGCCGTCGCGTCGTGGGTCTGCATCGTCTCGTACGTGGCCCTCGCGCTCTACGCGGTGTCGCAGGGGTACCTGAACGAATCGTCACTGCCATTGCGCCTGCCCCAGCCACAAAAACTGGCCTCGGTGCAGCGGCTCTACGACGTGGTGTCGCCGCGCTACGACGACGAGTTCGAATCCGAATACGAAGAGGACTACGAAGACGACGCCTGGCAACGTCAATCCCAGCCGCGACGCGCCTTGGGCTAAAGTTGGAGCCTCTTCGGGGGTGTAGCTCAATTGGTAGAGCGCTACGTTCGCAATGTAGAGGCAGTGGGTTCGAATCCCATCACCTCCACCCTTAGACCTTGACCCCATCAGTTGGACAGCTCTTATTAGATTGTGGTGAGACTTCACAAACTGTTGCGTAATCAGGGAGGCACCTAATGACGCAGGTGGTCCGTGTACACAATTTCATGGTGTCGAGCGATGGCTACGGTTCCGGTGAGGGGCAAAGTTTCGAGCACCCATTCGGTCACGCGAATCCTGCCGATCTCTTTTCCTGGGCGGGAGCGACCGCGCACTGGGTCAATCGAACCGATCCGGGAGGAACGTACGGTTTTGACGACTACTGCACTCGCGATTTCACCCGGAACATCGGTGCCGAAATTATGGGGCGCAATAAGTTTGGCCCCCAGCGAGGACCGTGGGAAGACCTTGATTGGGAAGGGTGGTGGGGCGACGACACGCCGTTCCATACGCCGGTGTACGTGCTCACGCATCACGTGCGCCCTTCAATAACCCTGGGGGACACAACGTTCCATTTCCTCGATGCGTCACCGCAGGACGCACTTGCGCAGGCGTTCGAGGCGGCCGATGGCAAAGACGTGCGTCTCGGTGGAGGCGTCGCTACGGTGCGCGAGTTTCTCGACGCAGATCTCATCGACCAAATGCATTTCGCGGTTGCGCCCATCGAGCTTGGTCGCGGCGAGAGACTGTGGGACAGTCCCGACGATCTTGTCGACCGTTTCTTTTTGGAAAAGGTACCGAGCCCGAGTGGAGTGACGCATCTTTTTTTCTGGCGGCGCTAAGAGACGTCGGTGCGTTTCGTAGATCCAGTCTCGGTCGAAGGTTGGTCAATGACTAATGCAACGGTGATACGTACGATTCGCGTGGCACCAAATCAGGCGTAATCGATAGGCGTAATCGACCCACCGAACCCCACGAAATCAGGACATCGAGCGTGAAAGTGCAATCGCATCACCTCCACGAAGTGGCTTGACCCCAAACCTAGGACAGCGCTTGTGAGAGTGCGGTCGGGGTTTGGGTTGTCGATTCAGTACTGAATGTCAAGTGCGAAACGCAGTGCTTGGTCCAGCTCGGCACGTTTTCTTAGGCTGAGATGGCCGACAGGGTCGCCGGCGAGCAGGCCAATCGGTAGGGTCACGATGTTGTCGCATGTGATCACACAGACTTCGGGGAGGCCCTCTTCAGGACCAACTTCAACCTCGGAGCGAATACCGCGGACGGTTCGCGTAATCGGAGCGCAGGTCACGGCCGAGAGAACTTGAATGGCGGCGTTGCGAGTCAACACGCATACTGGACGCCGGCCCGCGAGACTCCCCAGATCGGCCCAGATGACGTCGCCTCTGGCTACCAATTGGGAATGGTTTCGGTGGCGAGTCGAACTGCAGCCTCGACGACGATGGGGTCTTGTGGCGTGAAGCGATACGCAGCTTGCAATTCGACGTCAGCCTGGCGGAGCTCCTCGGCGTCGAGTACGGCTACGGCGCCCCGGCGTAGAAGTTCCGAACGGTTTGTTCCACGTTCTTTGGCCAGCCGATCAAGTCGCGTGACAAGATCGTCGTCCAATTGCACCAGAACTTCGCGGCGTCCAATAGACCATATGTTAAGACATATGTACCGTTGTACCGCGCTGGCTTCAATTCGCCTTGTGTGTGCGTCACAAGTGCGGCGTGGTTGCACGTCGGGCACGTCGAATCCCGCGACGCCGATGATGGCGATCAGAGGATTCAACGTGACGGGATATCTAGAACACGCACCCATTGTCACGTGAGAGAGAGGGTGAACCTAGTTGAGCCTCATGTACACGGTGCTTTGCGTGACGTTCGGGTCTGGCTGATAGGCGCTGGTCGTGGAGTCGATGAACTCGATGAAACTCGTGTCGGCGGCCAAATCGTGTTGCGCCTTCTCAAACTCCGCCATGGTCTTGTAGCCCGCGAGCCAGATGACTCGGCCGTAGGCGCCGGTCTGGCCCGCGAGGAACCCGGTCGACACCCCGGTCGCCTTC
>CALGFJ010000268.1 GCA_937881055.1 uncultured Acidimicrobiaceae bacterium
GGAAGGTTTTCAGACTCTTCATCACCGATCTCCTCCGACGGGACAGCCCGATCCGCCACGCAGTTGGCACGAATACTCATAGGCGCCGCGTCGGGCCGCCAGTATCGGGTCGTCCGAACACTCGAATCCCGCGACTACGCGCGTCGGATTGAAACTCAGACGTTCGCAGTCCTCACGCTGATCCACCACGGTGTTCGTGAGGACCAGTTCACCCATGACGACGCGCTGACGCGTTGTGTCCCATAGTTGCGTGGGGTCGTCGAGCGCGTCGCCCTGGCCGGCGATCACCATCCGGAGCACGTAGGTGATCGGTCCCCGCGAGAGTCGCTCGCGCAGCTCCGTCTGTAAGTAATCCGGGGCCGGCTTCTTCGCCTGTTCCGGTCGCACCCCCGAGACCGGTTCCCAGCTGAATCGCGCATAGCGCACCGCGTCGTCGGGGCCGGTGAGTTTGAACGTGTGCAGAGCGTGATACGTCGCACGTGCGTAGCTCGTCGGCGTCACGAGCATCAGCGCCGCAACGGTGCCCGGTCGCGCGGACACGTGGCGATTCGCGTACTGCAGTACCCCGGCGGCCCCGCTCTCGGGGTTGTTGGGATCGGGGGGCGGAGAAGGTGCTCGAAGCTCGAGCTGATCCACGAGACGCCCCCACCAGGACTCCTTCTTCACCGGCTTGGGTACTCCCGCTTTGGCGAATCCCACGAACTCCTCGGGCGAGGACGCGAAGAACACGGGCAAGGTGATCATGATGAGATCGGCGTCGCCCTGAGACAGATGAAACTTTACGGCGAAGCCCCGAACGTCGAGCGCGTCGTCGCGCTCAACCGGGGAACCCGAGCCGTTCGAGAATCGAACCGTGACGGGCGTGCGCGCGGTGCCGAACTGTTCGGCCACGCTGAAGGAACGCGCGACGTCCGAAGGCACGAAGTAGCCGGACGCTCCAATACCGACGGCGTGGACCGGTCGGGTGCCGGACTCGTGATCCGGGTAGTCGCTCAACAGCGCGTCGTAGAGATCTTTGCTCGTCGGTTCGACACGTCTTTGTACTGACACCGCTCTCCCCTCGCTGCATCGCACACTATTACCGAAGCGGTACGGAATTTCAGGTTCGCGCGACGAGGGCTTCTCGCCCGACGTCGAGCCTTACGGCTGTCTCGGGGCGCGGCGACCCCGACGATCAAAATCGCTCCGATGGTGTCGTGTCGGTTAGGTCGTCAGCGTGAACGTCACGAAGAGCGGGTTGCCCGAGGACGGCACCTGATTGGGCGCGAGCCACTCGCCGTTGCCGGTCTTCGCGCGGAACGTCGTAGCCCCCGAACACTGAATGTGGTGCATCTCCTTCGGGCAGGAAAACGCAAAGTCGTAGTCCCGACTTCGCTCGTCACGGTAGACCACCGAGCCTTGGGATCCGTGCGCCGAGAGAATGTGCGGAAAGTCCTGGAGCCAGAGCGTCGCGCTCGTCCCCGACCGGATTGACACCGGGAGGTTGATGAAGTGACCATGGTCCAGGTGGTGTCCGATCAGCGTGAGATCACTCGACGAGTCAGAGTTGTCGATGACGACGTAGCAGGAGTAGTCCTTGCCGGGATCGTCGACGACCGACGCGACGGGCGCCTCCAACGGTTGAATAGACGGCATTTCCGCGCCAACTTTCACGGCCTGGAACAGTGTGGTCTCGAGTGAGTCCATGGCGATGACGGCGAACGAGATCGTCTTCGTGTTGAGGTCGGCCACGGAAGGACATTCGAATCCCGAGTTGACGTAGTTGACGAATGATTCAGCGAGTCCCGAGATGGGAGCGTGCGTGTGACCCATGACGACCAGCTGCGCATGATCAGCGAACGCCTGTCGTTGAGCGAACCAGCCCATGAACGACGCGTTGTAGTCCGCGAGTCCCGCCTTGACGGCGACCAGCGCCCCCTCCTCGCCGCCACCATTCGCTTCGACCCACTGCGTGAAGAGATGACGGTACTGCGCTCGAACTTCGTTCAGCGTCGTGGTGGAACCATCATCGAGGGTGATCGGAAGCGTCTGGGCTACGTCCTCTTTTCCGGCGATGCCGTCGATCAAGACGTCCGCGATAGAAAACTCCAATGACCTCACGGCGTCTTCGACGACCGATTTCCAATTCAGTCCATTGGGATAGCCCTGATCCCCGAGCTCTGAGACGTTCTGACCGGGTGCCAGGTGCTGGTGCCAGTAGTCGGCCACGATGCGCGTGATGAAGTATCCGATCGGCAGGGGCGCGAATTTCGTCGTGATGTCCGGCGCGTTGAACATCGTGTACTCATTGCCGTGACGCAGCAGGACTCGCGGATCGTTGCCGGGGCTATAAAGGTCACCGGCGAACTTCACGCAGTGCCCACTGGAACTCGAAATCGACGTGACGTCGGATTCGGTGACCATCATGTCGTGATTGCCGCGCACGTACGTCACCGCGCCGTCGAGTGCATCGAGCACGCGGGCCAGTCCTCCGTCCGGTCCAAGTACCAGTTCGTTCTGTTCCACTATGTGTCGAAACGTCGGCGGCACGACATCAAACGGCGAGGTCCAGAAGTCGACGATGTCGCCGAGCAGTACGAGCTCGCTCACTTCATCCGAGTGTGAGACGACCCACTCGAAGATCGCGAGCAGATACTCCTGATGAATAACTTTTTGATACCAGGAAGTCGGCGAGTTGTCACTTAAGTGGATGTCACTGAGCACCACGACCTTGTTTTTCATGGTTCCCCTTCGACGGTCCCGAACATCTGTCCGTGAGGCGGATGGTTGGTTTATTAGATTAGGCCCTTCCAAACGCCGCACGACTTTGCTCTTGAGCGAAATACATCAGTAATTATGTACGCCGACCGTCGAACCAACTGCAATTCGACGTCGGTACAGAGATCCCGCCTGAACCGGGTAGTCTCCCACTAAGGACGTCAAGACCCCGCATCCTTTCGACCTGACACGCAGTCAGGCGTGGAGATGTGAAATGGGTCTTCCCGGAATGGTGCTCAGCGCTATCGCGGCCGCCGCAGGTGCAATTATGTATTGGGCCGTCACCTATCAAGGCACTGGCTTTCGCCTGTCGACCGCGGGGCTGATCCTCATGATCGCGGGGGCGTTCGGTTTTGTCGTATCCGCGATCGTCTTCGCGGTATCGAGGGGCCCCGAGCGCACGCCCCGGCACTCGTTGGACCGACAAGTTGTGGACTCGGCGGGCAATTCAGTTCGGTTCACGAAGACACGAAGTAGCCACGCTGACCCAATGAACGCGCGCACTCGCACATCTGAATTCAGCAATGCTGAATCCTCCGCGACAGTCCTCACGTCAAAAAATGTCAATCACTTTGGAAAGGAGTACTTGCTATGTATATAGGAGGCGGAGCAGTTGTATTGATTCTCATCATCATTCTCGTTGTCGTTCTTATGAGGCGTTGACGCGTCAGCGACTTGCAGTGAGTTTCGAAACATCAACTTGAGTCAGATGCGCTGAGCGTCGTGCACTCAAAGAGGAATAGTTGACTTCCAGAACTATTCGCAAGCGCCACGCGGGGCAATTGAGGACGTGACACGATAGTGAACATTCACTCGGAATTTCCCATCTATGTAAGACGTCCTGCAATGGTAGCTATTGCGCCGACTCCGATCAGGACGCCGTAAGTCTGGAGCCACGTCGACCAACCACCGGGTCGCGCGCGAGAGATAAGTCCCGCGAAGGTCAGTGCGATGACACAAGAGACCACCGCGGCGGTGTTGCCCGACGAGAAGATCCACGGCACCGCGGGCACGATGATCGTAATTGACGTCGCTACGCCCATGATCATCGCCTGTCGGAGATTGCGCTTCGGATCGGAGAGGAATTGGCTCGCCGCCATGCCGAGCCCTTCGGCGATGAACAGGCCGATCACGGCGGCAACAACGACCCTTCTTCCATGGGTCATGGTCGCGAGTATCAACGCGATACTCGCGACAACTCCGTCCGACGCCCCGAAGATGGTGGTCGTAAGAGTTACCGAATCAGCATCGTCCAAAGACTTTCGCTTCGTCACAATGAAGAGTCTTCTCCTTTCGATATGTCAATTGCGGAGAGGACTTCAGGAGGTAACGGTCTCTTCGGCGGTCTTCGCGGGGGCGCCGAACCGTAATTGATAGCCTCCGAAGGCGATCGAACAGAGGGCGAACCACGCCCACCCCAGCGCCAACCCGCCGAGCACGTCGGTGAGCCAGTGCACGCCAAGCATCACCCGACAGCAGGCGATGCCGGTAGCGAGACCGACCGCGAGACCGGCGAGAATTGCCCGCACCTTAATGGAGCGCCTCCGTCCGATTACCAGAGCGAATGCAGCCAAACACGCTGCGGTGGCTACGGCGTGGCCAGACGGAAATGACGGCCCGGAGAATCCGGTCAATTGGTCGAAATTAGGTCGAGCCCGGTCCACGATGGCTTTGATGACGTTGGCGACGAGGAACTGACCTCCTACGACCAGGGTGAGGAACGCGACGATGGCGACGGAACGCTGGCGTATCGCTTCCGCGATCGCCACGATGACCCCGAGGGGGACGATGACCAGTGCGCCTCCCAGCTGGGTGTAGAACCGTAAGAACCGAGTCGAAAGTGCCGTCGCGTGGTGCGCTCCGAACAAACTGACGCTGCGATCGAGTCGCGCGAATCCAGTGTTGGTGTGAATCATGACGAGCACGATCGCCATCAATGCGGTTCCAACGACGAACGCGACGATCGCGGCGCTCAGGAGCAGGCCAGTGGCGGAGCCGGGATCAAGTCGTGACCGGGTGAATGCGACGAGTCGTGGGTGTCGGCGAGCTTCATGTTCGACCTTCTGGACACTTATTTTGGGGGCCGTGGGAGCGGCCTGGGGCCATCGGTACGCGAAGAATCCGGCAGCGACGCCCGGAATGAGGACCGTCAGCAGGGTGATCGAAATAATGAGCATCGCGTGACTCCCTACGAAACGCCGCGCAACGGCGCGACGAGTTTCTCTTTGACGCGTTGCAGCACCGAGCGCCGCTTCCAGCGGCTCGGATCGATCCGGACACTTCGTTCGAGATCATCATCGAAGTGACGATCGAGGATGCGCACGATCGAGTGATCGAAAATCACCATGTTGATCTCTTCATCGCAGTTGAGGGATCGGGAGTTGAAATTCGCCGAGCCCACGTTCGCCACCTGTCCGTCCACGGTCATGGTCTTCGCGTGCATCATCGATGGCTGAAAGTTCCAAAGTTCGACCCCGGACTCGATGAGACCCTCGTAGTTCACCTCAGCCGCCAGTTGCACGAAGCGTTTATCGGCGAAGGGGCCGGGAAGGAGGATCTGTACCTTCACCCCGCGCGCTGACGCATCGCAGAGACGCTTCGTCAGATCATCGTCGGGAACGAAGTAGGCGGTCGTCACGCGTAGTTGTCGTTGGGTCAACTGCAAGAGGGTCCGAAAGACACTTGCCAGATCGCTCCCGCCCATCGCCGAAGCGCCGCGTACGCACTGTATGACGCTCTGACCGGGCGTGGGCTGACTGGGAAAGCGGTCACGCGCCATGTCAAAGATCGGTGCGTCAGTCTCGGCCCAATTGTCTAGGAAGGCAGCGCGTAGCCCATCGACGGCCGGGCCTTCGACTTTGAAATGGGTGTCGCGCCACTCGTGTTCGTTGCGCGCGTCGCCCATCCAGAGATCTGAAATGCCCACGCCCCCGGTGAAGGCCACCGACTCGTCGACCACGAGCACCTTGCGATGTGTGCGGTGGTTGACCTCGCCAAGGCGAACCCGACTAAGTGGACGGAACCAGCGCAACTGGACCCCCGACTTGACCATTTCGTCGATCAGATGACCTTCGATCGGTTTCGACCCCCAGGAGTCCAAGAGCACCCGAACGCGGACCCCGGCCTTGGCTCGACGACCGAGAGCCTCGGCCATTTCGATGCCAATCTCGCCCTTCCAGTAAACAAAAGTGAGAAAGTCGATCGTGTGTTCGGCGCCACGAATGGCGTCCAGCATGGCCGGAAAGATCTCACATCCGTTGTGCAGCACCGCGACACGATTGCCCTCGGTCGCGGGAACCCCGATGACACCTTCGAGCGTGCGTCTCGCCCAGCCAATCAATTCGATCGGAGCCGGCGCCGATCCGGGCGTGTCTTCATTGTTCACGCGCTAATTCCTCTTGTCGAGTTGGATCACTCGCTGGATCTGACTCGGCCACCTTTTCGGCGTCCTGCGGCGCGGGTTCGCCGGTTCGCTGTGCCTCGAGCTGGGCCGCCACCGCGGCACCGTAAAACAAGGAGAAGCTCGACAACAAACTCCATACGAGCAACGCCACGACGCCAGCGAGTGGGCCGTACGTTGCCCCGAACGACGAACTCGACCCGTAGAACAGACCGAGGCCGATCGTCGACAATCCCCACAAGAAGACCGAGATCCCAGAGCCGAAGGCGAGCCATGACAATCTTGGCTGGCAACGTCGCGGCGACCAGCGAAAGAGCACGGTGACCGCAATGGCCGCTAATCCCACGCCGATCGGCCAGCGCGCCACTGACCAAATCGACGTGAGCGCGTCATTGTGAATGGAGATGAAGAGGTCCCGGCCAAAGGCGAGGCACACGAAGGCTGCGGCACCGAGCGTGCCGACGCTGAGCGCGAAGAACAGCGCGAGTCCGTACTTCTTCCAAGTGGGGCGGTCCTGTTCGACTCCGTAAATGCGATTGAGTCCGCGTTCGAGTTGACCCATTGCCGTGGTCGCTACCACCAGTGCACCAAAGACGCCGAAGAGAAGAGCTGAGTAGTGATGTCCCGCCGCGACGCGGTGGGCCTGGGTCACGGCGGTGGTCAATACGTGGCCCGCTGGTCCGGGAACCGTTCGACGGACGGTCTCATCGAT
Source organism: uncultured Acidimicrobiaceae bacterium (assembly GCA_937881055.1). Classification (GTDB taxonomy): domain Bacteria; phylum Actinomycetota; class Acidimicrobiia; order Acidimicrobiales; family RAAP-2; genus RAAP-2. The sequence continues at coordinate 6,870 of CALGFJ010000268.1, forward strand.
CATGTTGCTGATTTCACCCTTATGCAAGACACTCGCGAGTCCCACAATGCCGATCAAGCCTTCGATGGCGACCAGCGAGATCAAGAAGGCCAACGAACGGACGTGACTGAAACCGTCCGCCACGCGCAACCTCTTAAAGGCGTCTTTGGCGATGCGACCCCAGCCGGTGCGCTTTAGGACCGCCCACGCGTCGTCGCCAGTGAGACCACGAGTCTCGGGGACCAGTGTGGCGCTGCTCATTCTTCCTCTTTCTTTGGCACGCAGACGCTGATCGCCCCGCGATCGACGCTGGCTCGGAACTTCTTTCTCGCTTTCCGAGCGCCGCCGTCGAGTTCGAAGGTTGTGGGCCGGTCAACTCTGATTTTCACCTTGCTCCCTCGACCCATTTGAGCCAGCGGCGAGTGTTGGGCGTCCTTGACCACCAATCGACTCAACACGCGAGTCCACTGCAGCGCGTTTTTCGCCGTGACCACTCCGACCTCGAGCAGTCCGTCATCGGGTTGCGCATCGGGAAATGCACAGATTCCGGCCGCGAGCATTCCCATCTGGCCGAGCAAGACACAACTGGCCTTACCGTTGAACCACGATTTTCCGTCGATCTCAATGCGGACGTTGCGACTCGTCATGTGCGTGGCGCGCACCCCGGTCCACACGTACGCCAAGCGGCCCAAGTGTCCTTTCAACTCACCGTCGGCGTCGCGCATCATGATCGCGTCAAAACCGACACCGGCAATCACGGCGAAACGCTCGCCGTTCAAGACCCCGACATCCAATCGTCGCCGGTCGCCGTGCAGACCGACGTCAACCGCCTCCTTCAGATTGATCGGAATGCCCAAATTGTGCGCCAATAAGTTAGAGGTGCCGGCTGGCAGGATCGCGAGGTTCACGACTTCTCCGGCCACGGCGTCGACGCAACGCTGAATGGTGCCGTCGCCGCCCCAAATGAAGAGCAGGTCCGCCCCGTCGGCCACCGCCTGACGGGCCCGTTTGGGCGCCTCGCGACTCTTGAGTACTTCGTACCAGAGAGGATCGCGAACTCCCCGGTCGGCTAAGACCTGTCGTAATTCCACGAGACCGCCATCGAGGGTCTTGTTCTTGTGGGCGATAACGGCGACCGACGTCATTCCAGCGCTCGGTCTCGTGGGCTTACGTCGTTGGCCGAAATCTGGTTCTGCGCCGAATGAGGTTTGGTGGAACGATTGACGCCGGTCACCCGAATGATGAACACTCCTGCCGCGAGAGACCCAATACCCAACACCAATCCGGCCAGCACGTCCGTCGGGTAGTGCTCGCCCCGGTAGACCCGGGACAACCCAACGGCGATAACGAGGACTACCGCGAGGCTCCACATCACGATGCGGGGCCACCACCGTGTGGTCGCCACCATAACTATCACCGCGATACCGCCGTAGAGAACGACGGTTGCCGCCGTATGACCCGAAGGAAAGCTAAACGTCGAGGGCGTTCCTCCCAAATGACTCACGGCCGGACGGGGTCGGGCGACGATCTTGTTCGCCGCAAGGAAGACAGAAAGTTCGATGGCCAGACCGGCGACGAGCAGGAAAGCTTGTCGCCCCCATCGTCGGAACAGCAGCACGATCGTAACGATCGCGGCAACTCCGGCGACTTCGAATGTGTCAGCCATGTCGGTCACGTCGCCCGTGATCCGGTTCCAGCCAGCGGAGCGACGCCGGTCGAACCACTGGCTGACGTGGTGGTCCCACACGCCGATCGATCCGTGCTCGAGGACGTGGGTAATCAGGAGTCCCAGTGCGACGAGCACTATTCCCATCACGGCGAATGAGCAAACCACTGCGATCACGATCGCGATGTTGCCATGCCCTCGAGCCAGACCTCTTACCAAGCGATTCGCCGAGCCTTCGGCCGAAGGGGCGAGAATGGTGTGCGCTCGGTCGCCAACGCTGCCGTCCACGAGGGCTTTCGTAGCTACGGAGTTACCGCCGAAGTCATTTTCCATGGTACCCACGATTGGTGCTTCTCTCCTGTCGACTTGGCCACCGGCCAAGACAGAAGGGAACGGGGTCTAGGTGCCTTCAAGTTCACTATAAGGTCCTGTTCACTGTTCGATCACGCAATGATCAATCTGAGGTGTTTTAGCCCTCAGACGCAGTCGCGTGACCAAACTGCATCCCATACCGTTCGACTTGTCCTTTGGCAGACTGGGTTTCGCGTACCACCGGTACAAAAATTGTTGACGATTGACAAAGAAACTGAGTTCTGTGGTCGGTCTTGGACCACGAGGTTGATGATCTCGTGATGTGTCAACTTGAATTCGAAGGGCGACTCGATCGCGACGAGGTCACGGTTCGCTAGAAGCCCCGACGTAGTCGAAGTTTGAGCGGGCGACCATCGGGATCGAAAATCAACCGGTAAGCAGGGGCGGCCCATCGCCGACTGCCACTTGGAACGGGTTCGATGACGTGCGTTCGAATCCGACTCGGTGGTCGGATTTCTTCGCCGGGATTCTCTCGCCATTCTTCGAATACGTTGGCGGTCTTTCGCCAAAGAACAGAACCTTGGGACACATGCAAGAGTTCTGGGTCTTCGGGCGATCTTCCGAGGTGTTCCGCCCAGAGCGATAGTCGCAATTCGCGAGCGAACTTGCGGCTTCCGTCACCGAGGCCGCCCGGATCAAGTGGATTCCGATCATCGAGTTCGCTATCAATCACGGCGCAAGAAAGTTCCGAGTCATGAGTCCACGAGCGGCGGTTCAGATTGTCCGATCCGACGGTCGCCCAAACGTCATCGATAACACAAACCTTGGCGTGGACGTAAATGGGGGCGTCGACTTCGTTCTCGATGTCGTAGATCCCGACGCGATCGCCGCCAGCCGTTTGCACGATGGCGAGGGCGCGCGCTTGGGCGAGCCTGCTCGGAGGGCCCGACCACTTGCTGTCCTTGTCGGGATAACGCGGAACGACGCCGATCACTTGCAGTTGCGGCTGCTGACGTAACGCCTCGGCCAGTAGTCGCGCAATTTCGACAGACCAGAAATACTGGTCTTCGATGTAGATCAAGGTGCGCGCTCTCTTAACCGCCTTGGCAAACGCTCGTGCGACGCTTCGCTCGCCCTCGGGTGCGAACGAATACTTGGGATTGCGAGATGGATAGGTCCGAAGTACCTGGACGACGTGTCCGCCCTGCGTCGATGGGTCGCCCAGTCGCGCGGGGAGAGGGCGGGTCACACGATCGCGCGACATCGCTTGAGAGAGCAACGCTCGAAGTCGGCCCGCGTGATTAAGCGGAGTCGGATCTTCCCATCGTTCCCGAAAGGTGAGATCGAGTTCGGTAACCGTTGGTCCGCGGATTTCAAGTTGGACATCGTGCCAAGGAGGACGATGACCATACCGCGGGTCTAACTTGATGACTTGAATGTCCCCGCCGTGGCTGGTGTCATCTCGGCGACCGTGACTGAGATCGATTCCCCCGATGAATGCAACGTCACGATCAAGATGGGAGGGATGACGAATGAGGACCATCTTTTGATGGTGCGATCCTCCTCGGCGCACTCGCTCATCGAGAAGAACTTCACCGCCTGCCTTGGTCACCTCAACGGCGAGGCGTCGATTCTGTTGTGAATTGAAACCGAATCGATCACTGTGCGAACGCCAGAGCAACCCTCGGACGTCGACGCCTCGTCGACATGAACTGGCTAAGAGAGCTGCAATCGATGTTCCGTCTCCCGATACACGTTCGTCCGCGTCTCCGCGCCAATCGGCGAAGCGGACTTCGTCGTGGGGCTCGAGGTTCGAGATGACTTCAGCCAGACGCGTGAAATACGAGACCCCATCAATCAGGAAGTCAACGTGGTTTCCTTCGGTCCACGCAGCAACCCCGGAACGATGCGAGTCGATCTCGGTCGAAGGGTTGCCCCGTTCTTTCGAGGTGAGAAACCAGTCGTCATAGCGCATCACGAGCCAACGTACTATGAGTGTCGCGACCGCCCCGAACCTCCTCGCCCTCACAAACGAGGTCCACTAGTCGGGGTCAAGGCCTAGCGGAGCGGAGAATGGGGTCAAGACCAATTGGTGCGGCGGGAGGTATCTGATTCCAGCTCATCGCGGACAGATCGGTCAGGTCATCGGGGACACTTTCTTCAGGGGGTGTCCAGATAGTGGTGCGGCTGGAGGGATTTGAACCCCCGACACTCGGTTCCGAAGACCGATGCTCTATCCGCTGAGCTACAGCCGCCTTTGCATCAATTCGCGCCGAACGACTTGGCGCTCATCGTCGACTACAGAGTCTACTTCGACGAAAAGTAACTTCTCATTGGGTCGATATAACTCTTCTGCCACCCGCCGTTCTCGTAACCAAGATGATCGTCGGGAACATTCGAGTGACGAATTGTTATGAACGTTCCAGTGTCGGATGGATCGAAGGTGACTTCTATCTTCGAATCGGAGTCGTCGTCATTGAACTGAGTCGTCCGCCATGACTGGACTATGCGGTGGAAGGGTTCGAGCTCGATTGTCATGCCCACTATGTAGTCACCCCACGCACTGAACCGTCCGCCGACAACTGGGTCCACGACGGCCTCGCCTCCCGTCATAGCGGTATGTAGTTCGCTCGATAACCACGCGAGATAGACGTCCTCGCACGGGGCAGGAATCTCACCCGTCACCTCGAATGCGTGTGCCATGGTCCCCCCTTGGAGCCGGTGGATTGAGCGAGTTCACGCTGCGGCCAATGATGAAATCCTACGGGCGGTCGCTCGATCTGGTCCCAGGAGACGCGACGCACATTGTGACGCGGCCGAACCGGACGTTTTTGTCCGCGAACCGCAGTATCCGTCCAACGGGGTCTCGAGAGAATGGTGAGGTGCTAGTTGAGCTCGCTTGCAACGCCGCCCACGACTGACTCGTATCGCTTTCCGACGAATGGCCCCGTGACGGTACCATCAGGCTATGGGCCAGACTTTCACCACCATTATCGAACCATTCAGAATTCACTCGGTCGAACCGTTACGTATGACCACGG
>CALGFJ010000269.1 GCA_937881055.1 uncultured Acidimicrobiaceae bacterium
CGATGACGCGCCGCCCGCGCGGCGTGACGATGATCTCGATGGGATGACCGTAGAGCTCGCTTAAGACCGCCTCATTCACTACTTCGTCGACCGAACCACTGCGCACCTGTCGCCGAGCGATCCACAGCACCTGGTTCACGATCGACGCGAGCGGGTTCAGATCGTGCGCGACGACGACGACTGCGGCACCCGTCGTGTCGCGCACGAGGTTGATGAGGTCGACGATCTCGGCCTGGGCCGCGAGGTCGAGCGCCGCCAACGGTTCGTCGAGCAACAACAGGTCCGGACTGAAGACCGTCGCGTGCGCGAGGGCGATTCGTTGACGTTGTCCGCCCGAAAGACTGTGCAGCGGCTGATCGCAAAAGGACGTCGTACCCGTAAGAGCGAGCGCCCGACGAATCACCTCGCGCTTCGCCCTGTCCCGGCCCCAGCCGAAGCGCGGCCCGTCAAATCCGAGTCCGACGTAGTCACGTCCCGTCAGGGTCGAGGTCGCATCGGCCGCTCGAGATTGCGCCATGTATCCCACTCGTCGATTTCCTCGACGCGGGGGTTGGTCGTAGACACGCAGTGTTCCCTCGCTCAATGGGACGAGACCGAGAATCAGGTTGAGCAAGGTCGACTTACCGGACGCGTTCGGTCCGAGAACACAGGTGATCGTTCCCGGCTCCACGGAAAACGACGCCTGGCGCCAAATCGTGCGGCCGCCTAACACGACGCCGCCGTCGCGCATCTCCAGGATGCTCACGCCAGACAACCCTCGATTTTCAGGTCGCTCCTGATCTTGCCGACGACACCACTGATGAAACCCACGTAGTTCGTGGCCCGCATCGTTTCGGTGACCTTGATGATCGGCACGTGCGAGGACTTCGCTTGGGCGGCTAGTTCATTCGTGAGCGGCGTCGCGGTCTGGATGTTGTCGATGAGAAAGGCCGGGTGTTGTTTCAGCTGTTCGAGCGCCGTGGCGAGGTCGCGGACCGAAGGATCGACTCCGTTGCCGACGGCCAATCGCAGCGCCTCGGGCGTCACGATGTCGAGTCGCGCATCCTTGAGCAGGTACGTCGTCACGTCTTCGGTCGCGGCGACCTTCACTCGATGGCATTGGGTCGCAATGGATTCGACGTTGGCTTGGATCGCGTCTAATTGTGCCAAGAGTTTCCCGGAACGTTCGTTGATATTGGAATAACCGCGCTGGTGTTCGAGCAACGTCGTCAGCGCCTTCACGAATTTGATGGCGGCCAGTGGATTGTAGAAGAGATGAGGATTCTTCCCCGGGGCGACGCCCATGAGTTTCCCGACGTTGATGACCGATACCTTGGAGCCGCGAGCGCTCACCAACTGCGAGAGCCAGGTGTCGTAGCCGGCGCCATTCACTAACACGACCGACGCTCGGGCCACGTTGGACGCGTCCGAGATCGTCGCTTCGTGATCGTGCGGGTCGGCGTTGGGGTCGGTCAGAAGCGACACCACCATGGCGTCGGATCCGACGAGTTGGTGCGCTAGCGCACCCCACTCCGAGACTCCCGAGACGATCAATGGCTTGGTGGAGGCGTGCGCTACGCCACCGATACCGATCGACGCCACGGCGACGGTGAGGACAAGAATCGGTCTTTTTAGAATCATTCCAGTTATGCTACCTAGAATGATTACAGAAAGCAAGTCGCTCACGGATAGGCTTCGAGCGTGAGCGCCTCGAGAAACACCGTCCAGCGCCGAGAGGTCATCGGGGTTCTGAGCCAGGTCCCGGGATTCGTCAGTGCCCAGGAACTCCACTCCCTCATCGAGCGCGAGGGCGGCCACATCGCTCTGGCGACCGTCTACACCCAACTCAAGAAACTCGTCCAAATCGGCGACGTTGACGTCGTTATGACCGATCGCGGCGAGAGTCTCTACCGGCGGTGCGTGGTGGAATCCCACCACCACCACCTGTCGTGTCGGCTCTGCGGCGCGACCGTCGAAGTTGACGCACCGGATCTCGAGAAGTGGGCCCAGGACGTCGGCGAACGATTCGGCTTCCGAGAACTCCATCACGTCGTTGAATTCAACGGGATCTGCGCGTCGTGCCACTCGAACTGAC
>CALGFJ010000270.1 GCA_937881055.1 uncultured Acidimicrobiaceae bacterium
GCGAATCTGCACCTTCATCGCCACGATGGGCGCGGCGGTCACAAACTATGTCAACCACTTGAGAACTATGTATTCGTAGGCGATGCCGTCAGTCCCGGATGGATAGGGTGAAGCAAAAGGTGGGCGCAATGACAGAGCAAAAAGTGGCTCTCGTGACGGGTGGTACGCGAGGCATCGGGCGGGCGATAACGCTGGGCCTGGCCGATATCGGTGTGCACGTTGCGGCCGGTTATTTTTCCAACGAGGACTCGGCGAAATCGACGATTGAGGCCGCCAGCGCGATGAGCGGGTCGGTGAGCGTGCACCGAGTAAACGTGGGCGAGCCCGACGAATGCCTGCAGTACGCCCAGGACGTCATCGAGCAGTTTGGTCGGGTCGACTATCTCGTGAACAACGCCGGCATCAACATCGATCGCACCGTACGGCGCATGTCCTTGGACGACTGGCACCAGGTCATGAGGATCAACATCTCCGGGTGCTTCTACATGGTGAAGGGCGTCATCGAACACATGATCGAGCGCAAGTCCGGTCGGATCGTGAACATCAGTTCGATCATTGGCGAGACGGGTAACGTCGGCCAGGCGAATTACGCGACCGCCAAGTCGGGGCTCCACGGGCTCACCAAGTCCCTGGCTCTCGAGCTCGCACACAAGGGGATCACGGTTAACTGCGTGGCCCCGGGATTTATCAGCACCGACATGCTCTCGTCGGTACCGCCGGACATAATCGAGCAGATTGTCGAGAGGATTCCCGTCGGTCGGCTGGGCAACCCCGAAGAGGTGGCGTTCGCGGTGATCAACCTCTTGGATGATCGCTCGGCGTACATCACCGGTGCGGTGATCCCTGTCAACGGCGGTCTCGACATGTGAGGTGGGCTCACGTGTGTATTCCTCGTTGGTGCCAATGAACTCTACGCTTCGTGCGTGCGACGCTCAACGCATTTGAGAATTGAATCGATGCATCCACCAGTGATCAAATATCCATAACCTCAGAGTGCGCAGTCGGCACTTAATTGGGACATTCGAGAGCAACCGATTTACCGTAGGCTTCCTGGCGGCATGAGTGACATTCACCGACTCGCTATCGGACTTGCGTTCTCGGACGATTTCATCAATTGAACATCGTCACGCTCTGCAGCGGCAACGTCGCACGTTCGGTGATGCTCGGTTACATGCTGTCGACGCTCGCCCAAACCACCGGTGAAGAGTGGCACGTTCGAACGGCCGGTACGCACGTGACCGAAGGCGCGGCGATGAGCGCTCGCACGCGCGATGCGCTCTTGAAGATTCAAGAACTGGGCGACCACCGCTACGGCGCGCACCGCAGCCATCAACTGACCGACGCCGACGCCGAGTGGGCCGACGTGATCCTCTGCGCCGAAGTCGACAACGTGAACTTCGTGCGAGCGAATTACGCGCCACGTTCTGACAAGGCGGCGCAGCTCGCTCAGTTCGTTCGTTTCGCTCCGTTGGACGGAGGCCTTGTCAGTCAACTTCGAGCGGCGAACTCACACGATCCCTCGGTGGATTTCAACGTCGCTGATCCGGCCGGTGGCGACCAGGCGACCTACGACGACTGCGCGCGACAGCTGTGGGACCTCGCCCAAGCCTTCGCTCTCATCGTCGGAGTCGACCGCGTTTTCTAGTCCTGATGGACGGTGCGCAGTCCGCCCCACGCGAGCGTGGCGCTTCGTTCGGCCAGACGTTCCGCGGCACCGGCCGCCGGTGCGGGCCAACCCTTCGCCTCTTGTTGTTCTAGCCATACGATCGCCGCGCCCTCGGCGATGCCGACGACGCCACCGGCTAATTGGCGACGGTGGTCCTCGCTCATCGAGGAATCGAAGAACGGATACATGAACGAGATCAATCCGAGTTCGAGCGCGCGAAGCTCCTTCGCGGTGTCGCCTTCGTGGGAGTGGATGAAGAGAATGCGAAAGGCGTCGGTTTCGCTCACGACCATTTCGAAGTAGACATGAAAGGCGACTTCAATCTTGGCTCGCGGCGTCTCGGCGGCGTTCACCGCGACCTTGAGTGAGGCCAGCAACGTCTCGGCCAGGTCGGCCACGATCTCGCGATAGAGGTCGGTCTTGGACTCGAAGTACTGGTAGAGAATCGGCTTCGTGAAGCCGGCTTCGCGCGCGATGTCGTCCATCGTGGTCGACTGGAATCCCCGTTCGGCGAAGAGTGAGGTGGCGACACCGAGCAGCTGTTCGCGGCGCTCGGTGTTGCGGGGTCGGTCGTCCTGGATCACCATACGGCTAGAGGATAGTTGGCACTATCGCACGTCCATTGAATCCAGAAGGTCGCTCAAACGAGCGGGGAGTGACGCCAGATTGAAGTGTTCGAGGGCGATCGAAAGGTTGTGCGCGTAGAGCTCGTAGTCCGGGTTCTCGAGGAACGACTTTATTGCCACGACATCGCCGAGGTCGAAGAATCGAAAGCCGTAGTCGACGATCTCGCACGCGACGGGATATGGATACAACGCCAGCGGACGCCGGTGCGTCACCGATTCGAGCACCGGATTGCCGAAACCCTCCCACGTCGAGGGCATCACCACCAGGTCGCACGCCGCGTAGGCGTCGTGCACGTCGATGCCGTAAGGCAGGCCTCGTCGAATTTCGACGTTGGCGGATCGGAACAACTCCTCGAGCGCCGACTCGTACCCGTCCTCGGCCGGACCGAGCAACCAGAAGACCGCGTCGAGGGCTTCGCACATCGCGAGCGCACCTTCGACGTTCTTTCGCGGGAGCGCACGAGACGGCATGACGACGAGTGAACGAGCATCGACCTCGAGACTCAAGCGCGTCGAGTCGCGCCGACCCCGACGCGGCTCACAGTCGAAGGAGTTCATCATCGTCACGGCGTCGATGCCTCGCTCGAGAAGCTCGAGTCGCGACAGCTCGTTGATGGTGACGTGGTGCCAGAGTGCATCGTCGCGCGGGCCCTCGAGGTGCGCGAGGAGAGGGCGCTGCCACGGAAGGTCGTGGTGATGGAAGAGCGCCCTTCGACCTCGCAACACGTGATAGAGCACGTCGCGAGCGTCGAGGTTGAGCGGTAGGGAAGCGAGGTTCTCGACGATGACGAGGTCGGCGTCGTCGAGCGCTTTCTCCAACTCGGTGATCGAGGTGGACGACGTGGCGTTGATCGCGAGACTGGGGATAATCACGTCGGCGACGCCGTCACCGGCGACGGTTCGAACATTGTGGCCGAGCGACGAGAGGGCCGAGGTCCACTTGACCGCTTCGATGGCCACGCCGTCGGTTCCCCCGAGTCGAAAACTGACGAGGACTATCCGAGCCACCGCCCAAGG
>CALGFJ010000271.1 GCA_937881055.1 uncultured Acidimicrobiaceae bacterium
GCCTGCACGAACTGAAACTGATCGTCGACTTGATGTACGAAGAGGGAATCACCGGTATGCGCTTCAGCGTCTCGGACACCGCCGAATACGGCGACCTGACTCGGGGACCACGGGTGATCAACGAGTCGGTGAAGAAGGAGATGAAGCAGATCCTCACCGAGATTCAAGATGGTACGTTCGCCGCTGAGTGGATCCTGGAGAACGAGATCGGACGTCCGCGCTACCGCGAACTCCGTGACGCCGGGAAAAAGCACCCGATCGAAGAGATCGGCAAGAAACTCCGCGCGATGATGCCGTTCGTGTCGGCGGGTAAACAGAAGGTCTCTGACGTTTCGGGCGGCGACACGGACTGATCGAAGGATTCAGTGAGATGCAGACAACGCATTGATGCCCAAACGTCATGATCCCGGCGCGGTTCGGTCGTTGAGTCCAATGGGTTACTATCCAATCGTGTTTTAATGGTGTGCCGGGAAGACTGGTCGGCGGCAGGGAGTTTGACCATGATCAGGAGGGCCGCGCACTTTCGCGACGCTTCACGGTCCCACACGACCGAGGCGAAGAGTTCTCGTCTTCGCCGTGACGACGATGGCGATTCTCACGACAGCTTGATCGTGACGACGTACGTCGACGAAGGCTTCGTGAAGTGGAACCCACATTTGGATCACCCATGACGAGTCAACGAAAAGCACTTCCCAGTTGGCGATGGGAGGCACTGCGAACAACCTTGTGGTTTGTGCCGGCCGTCCTCATCGTGGTCGCGACTTTGACCTTTGCCGCGACGTTCATGATTGACGTCGCCGCCTACTTCCATCATTTACAACTGCCGACTTGGCTTAGGAGTGGGACCTCGCAATCGGGGGCCCTGCAAGTGCTCATTGCCATTGCGGCGGCAATCATCACCGTCGTTGGCGTGGTCTTTTCAATAACGATCCTCGCCCTCACGTTGGCGTCGCAGCAGTTTGGTCCCCGCATGATGCGAAATTTCGTTCGAGACGTCGGAAATCAAGTGACGCTGGGGGTCTTCGTGGCCACCTTCGTGTATTCGGTGCTGGCTCTCGGTTCTATCACTGTGTTTCCTCACGGTAATTTCGTGCCCCACCTCAGTATCACGGTGGCCGAAGTTCTCCTCCTCGGGGACCTGGCGGTTCTCATTTACTTCATTAATCACATCGCGGCTTCAATCCAACTTCCGGCCGTGATTGCTGGCATCGCCAGAGACCTCGAATCGGCCGTCAACACTGAGTTTCCCATTATCAATGAAGCCGACGCCGTCGACGCAAGTGCGAATCCGCGCCGTCTCGAGCCAGAAGATCCGGCGGAGCTCTTGGCCATAATCGAGGACCGCGGTGGAGTCGTCCTTGCGTCCAAGAGCGGTTACCTCCAATTCGTGGGTTACGCGCAACTCGCGAAGCTTGCCAAGTTGGTCGACGCGGTCATCCGCCTCGATTATCGACCGGGCCACTTCATTGTCGCCGGAAGACCTGTTGCCAAAGTCTTTCCCCGGGGCGCAGCGAAGCAGGTGGAAAAGGCGCTCGCCAAGGCTCACGTCACCGGACCGCACCGTACTCTCATGCAGGATCCAGTCTTCGCCATCGATCAGTTAGTAGAGATCGCCATTCGAGCGCTTTCTCCGGCGGTCAACGATACCTTCACTGCTCTGACTTGCCTCGACTGGATCTCATCAGGTCTGAGCCAGATCTCGGGACGCGACTTCACCGAACGTGTGTACCGAGATGACGAAGGACGTATCCGGCTAATTGGCGCGGACTGGTCCTATCCAAAAATGGTAAACCGCGCGTTCGACAAGATACGGCAATCGGCTCGTGGCATGCCCGCCGTCATCATCCGCATGTTCGACTCCCTCGACGCCGTAGTCGGGGCGACAACATCTAAGTCTCAGCGTGATGTACTTTTGCGACAAGGCGAAATGATTCTCTCCAGTTCGCAAGAGTCGGTAACTGATCAGCATGACCTGGACGACATCGAGTGGCATTTCAATCGACTTGTTGAAAGCTTAAATCTGCGCGATGCCCAACCAGAAGACCACATCTCGGATTGAAACTCAACGCTTTCTTTTCTCGCCATAGACGATCGTCGTTCATCCCAATCCGTCAAGATGACGAAGTGGAACTGAATGACAGGATTCATTTCGGATTCACTCTTTGGGCGCGAGACGGCACTGCACTTCGTGAGCCGCTATCCAAGTTCTACGCGGTTAATGGATCCAACGTGGCGATAATGCCCCACAGCGCCGAACCAAGATCAACCGAACAGTCTCGGTTGTAGATCGGCCCGGCACCATCGACCAACAGTGATCTGGCCATCGCCACACCGTGAACAGTTGGAATAGGTGCCCGCAAGGCGTCAGCGAGTGACTCAATATCAGTTCGCGCCTCGATTATTCGTTCACGAATCAGTGGAATCTTAGGACTGAGAAGTTCGCGGGCCTCACGCGCGCAAATGATGAGGTCGAGCCAATTCTCGGCTAACTTGCGACGATTCGCTGACGCGTTAATCAGTTGTGCGCGAGCGGTCAGCAATCGACTCGTCTCCGGCGTACAGCCGTTCGCGAGTTTGTCATCAAGAGTGGTTCCAAAGATTCTTGCGCCAACGGCAATTCGAATTGGAACTTGAACGGTTCGCCGGCCTTCAGGTGCCAAGGTTTCGATCTGAGGGGGAACTTCGTTCGCGCTCGGAAACTGGTCCTGATTGGAGGAATTGCGCTTCAGCGCTCGACGCTCATGACGAACGATTTTCGACTCCTCGAGCGTGCGATCGTGGCGCGTATTCTTCAATTGCCTTTTACCACTCATGGTTACCTCCTATGGGAAAACCCTTTGAGTCAATTCTGTTAGCCGGGCCTTAAACAGAATCTTAAAAATCGCAAAAGGTTCGAAATTATTCCTTAACGAGTACTGAGTCCTTCTCTTTTAGGGTGCCGATTCCTGACTTCAATGACTATGCAATCCAGATACTCGATTTCCGATGACGCGAAAAATCAAAGAGAGAATCAATCGGATGACGCCGAACTCGCACGAGTGTCGTACGTCGGTTCGCGGTTTTTGGGTCGTCGTTGACGGTGGCGAGCAAATAGAGCCAGAAGAATAAAATCGTTTCAAGTGACGAATCAATGCTGATGTTGCACTGTTCACGAGAAGTGACTAATTGCCCTGTTCGACCGGGAGTTCATGTTCGATACTTCGAAAGTAGGCGCGAAGTTGAACGGAGGCCCATGTCGAGGTTTCGGCGTACGACGTGTTTCGCGGTGCTCGTAACGGTCATGTCGGTCATTTCAATTACTCCGGTCGCACATGCTTCCCCTTCACAACTCACGAAGCACAAGGTCATCGTGGCCACGGGGAGTGTGACCTGCAAAAAGGTGACGGGCTCGGTCACATTCCAACCGGCGGTCCGACACGTCGGCACAACGCCAGAGACTCAAATTGTGACCTTTCGCGCAAGCGCGTGTTCAACGAAGGGCTCGAACGTAAAACACGTCACGAGCGGCTATTTGACGGTGACGGTCCACCGTCCTTCGAATAGTTGTATCGGACTACTCTCGACCGAACTCCCGAAGAGCACCGGAACCTGGAGGCCGAGTTCGATCCACTCCACGACGGCGTCGTTCTCGGGTCTCGCATTCGTCTATAACAAAGTGGGAGACGTGGGATTTATGGTGCCGAACGTGGGAGGGACCGCGAAGGTGACGGGCTCCTTCGCTGGAACGGACCACGGGAAACGGTCGACGGCAACCCTGTATACGAACATGACGCCCGCCCAATTTCGAAGCGCCTGCTTGTCGTCCACGGGATTATCGAGGCAGGCGATCGTGAGCGGCGTGGCGACGTTCTCTTAAGATCTTTCTCTTCGCGCCTCCGTTACCATGAGGGCGACGGGCCTGGTGATCAAGGGAGGTAGTCCGACGCGAATCGTGCAACGGTGCGTGCCACCAGTCCGGATCCGGGACTGTCAAGAGTAGGAGAGAAGGAACCATGGACAGGGACGAACAAGGACTGGAACTGGAAGACGAGATCTTTAAGGAGATCGGCGAGGAAGAGGAGGACGAGACCTCCTCAGATGCGGCGCTACTCGACGAGGATGAGGACGAGGACGAGTTCGTCCAGGGGTCGGTCGACGCGGAAGACTTGGCGACGGGGTTCAACGCCACGATCCCGACGAGGGAGATCGACGTCGATGAGGACATCCAGGGAGACGAAGTGGTACAAGCCGGCGGCGAGGAATTGTTGACTGAGCTCGAAGTCACCGGCGAGGCGAACGGTGTAGTGCGCGGCGACGAGATCCAACTCGATTTGGAGGACGCACTGACGTCTGGCAACACCGTCACCGAGGCGCCCGAGGGTGACTAGGAATTCTGCTCCGCACTGTCGATGCTGAACGGACGAGTCAGCGTCGTCCGGGATGCTCGACCCTGGGTGTGACTGATCGGTCTCGGATGCGTGGGAGTCTTCCCACTCACTGGTGTCTGAGGACCGACGTCCACAATCTTCGACTGGAGACTGGTGACGTGGAGAATGTTGTCACCACTAGCCGTCCCCCTCCTTGCGTGGGTGGCTCGGCGCCAAGCAAACGGAATCGGTAGCGGTTTCTATGGGTTCTGGACGACGAGAAGACCAGTCGAGACCGGTCTCTCAGCCCTGCCGGCGTGATAATAGATGCGCCCGTTGGCGTAGAGCGCGGTGGAATCACCTCCGTCCAAATCGAGTGCGGTCACGACGTTAAGGGATAGAAGCAGTCTGTCCAGCTGGTACCCCGTCGCCCCTGACTTGTCGTCAGTTCCGGCGACGATCATGATGACGGTCTCGCCCGATCCCGTCCATCCAATCACGGTGCGCGCGTACCTCTGGGACATGTAAGTATCGGTCGAACTTATTGGCACAACGGCGCCGTCATTGAGAAGGATCGGGTGCCCTCCGATGTTGTTGCACCCAGCGGCGGACGTTGTTGTCATGGTGACGGTGTTGCCGACCTGCAGGGACGCGAACGACGACCCCGTTGGGGCGGAGATGTAGACGTGACCGGCGGGCACCCTCACTGCATTTGTGGTCAGCGCCACCAGCTCGAGCTCAGCTGTCGTGTTGATGGTGGTTGGACTGGTAGCGCCATTAACTTGAATGAACTCGTAAGTAAGCCGCCCCGCCGCGGACGGAATTCGAAGGGCGTACGACGTGGTGAAGAGCAAGGTACCGGCCAGAGGGAGATTGACGTTGCGGTATCTCATCGGAAGTTCCTGGTTGATGGCGGTGATCGGAGCAGTGACTCCGT
>CALGFJ010000272.1 GCA_937881055.1 uncultured Acidimicrobiaceae bacterium
CGCCCCATAGAGCGCCGAGGGCGACGAGTGTGCCGTACGCACGTTGGCCAGTGATCAGGCCCACCACCAGGGGCGTCGCGAGGCACAGCGCCGCTCGGAGAGAAAGACGGACCTGTGACGAGCGTTGCCAACGGCGAATCGGTGCGGCAATGGCGTTCACGCTGATGAGGTTAACGGCACGGCGATTACTCATTTTCGATGCAGCTTCACTCGACGAGTCGCCGGGACGATCGCGATGTTCTTCTTACGTGAGCACCTTCACGGGGAGATCCACGACGACTGTCAGTCCGCCACCCGGGGTGTCTTCAAAGAGAAGGCGCCCGCCTAAAAGTTGGGAGAAACCCGACGCCACGGTGAGGTTGAGCCCCGCGTTGAGTTGAGCACCGCTGAGTCGGTCAAACGGAGCGAGCACCGCTTCGCGCAGCGCAATGGGCATGCCCGGACCGCGGTCGACGACGAGTAACTGGACGAAGTCATTGACGACGCCAGCTCGGATGGTGACCGATTTGTCCGCCGGTCCAAAACGACACGCGTTGCTCACGATATTGGCGATGACGCGTTGCACCAAGACCGGATCGGTGAACAGTTCCGGCAGGTCACTGGGTATGTCGCGTTCCACTGAACGCCCGCGAGTGTCAACGTGGTCCATCGCAATCGTCATCACCTCGCCCAATCGGACGGTCTCGGGATGTACCGCCACTTCACCCGCTTCGAGGCGCCCGGCGTCGATGAGGTTGACCACGAGTCGAGTGACTTGACGAACTTGGGAGTCGATACCACTGAGAACGGCGTTGCGTTCGTCAAGCGATCGGCGCTCGTGGCTGCCGGTGAGCAACGTGATGTTGGCTCGCACCTTCTCCAAGGGACCGAGCAACTCATTCGAGGCCGTCCGGAAGAGCGCCAGTCGGAGTGACTCGGCTTCGGCGATCTCTTGGAGTTGCGTCGCGTCACGCGCGATGATCTGGCTCCGGAGCCCGGCCGCGACTCGACGCGCGAAGGCGCTGACCAATTGATTGTCCTGATCGCTCAGTGTCGCCCCAATCACGTACAGGCGATGTTCGTCGTCGATCTCGAAGAATGCGCCGGCTGCGAAGACGTCGACCGCGTCGCCGCAGACGACGTCACTCACCCATTGACCGTCGCGATCGACGACGAGCGCCACGCTCGTCGCCGCGAAGACCGTCCTCAGGGACTCGAGCAACGGCCGAAGGTCCTCATGCGAGGAGGCGACACTCGCGGCGGCCCCGGCGAGTATCTGCGCCTCGGCGCGGGCGCGCTCGGCCTCGTGCGAACTCTGAGCGAAACGGTTCACGACCACGCTTGCCGCTACGGCAAAGAGTAGGAAAGCAACGATTGCGACGACGTCGTCGGGGCGAGCGACTTCTAGCGTGTGAAGAGGTTTCACGAAATAGTAGTTCTCGAGTCCCGATGCGAATATGGCCCCGACGACGCCGACGAATGCACCGGCCCACGTCGTGAGGGCGAGGATCGCGACGAGGTACACCAGGAAGACCGTGGAATTCGAGAGGCTCGAGCGGAACTGGCTCATGACAAGCGTGAGCAACGGCATGAGGAGCAACATGACGATCGTCGCCATAATCTGGCGCGACCACGTCACGCGCTTCGTCTGTCTTCTCTGGTGAACGTGTGGCGGCCGTTCTCCCCCTACCGCGATGATGTGAACGTCGAGGTCTCGCGCGAGACGCAACACCTTTTCCACGACGCCATTCGCCGGGCGCCAGAAGGGTCGCGGTCGACTCGACCCTAAGACGATCTGGGTCCCCCGCTCGCTGCGTGCGAAAGAGACGAGAGCGGTGGCGGTGTCGTCGTCGACGACTTCTTGAAACTTGCCTTCGAACTCCTCGACGAGCTCGCGGGCCTCGGAGGTGTCGGTCGGAACGTGACGGATTTCATCGGCTTTAATGATGTGCACGGCGAAGAGTTCGGCGCCGGTGCGCGACGCGATGCGGGCTGCCCGGCGCAAGAGATCGGCGTCCGTGGCGGTGCCGGTGATGCCGACGATGAGCCGTTCACGGGTCTCCCACGTCTGATCGATCGCGTGGTCATCAAGGTAGCGCTGCAAAGAGTCTTCGACACGATCGGCCAACCACAACAATGCCAACTCGCGAAGCGCGCTGAGGTTACCAACTCGAAAGTAGTTGGACAGCGAAGCGTCAATCTTGTCGGCGGCGTAGATGTTGCCGTGCGCCATTCGGCGGCGCAGTGCTTCGGGCGTCACGTCCACGATCTCGATCTGTTCGGCTCTTCGAACGATGGCGTCGGGAATCGTCTCTTGCTGGTGAATGCCCGTGATCTTCTCGACCACGTCGTTGACCGACTCGAGGTGTTGAATATTGACGGTGGTAATCACGTCGATGCCGGCATCGAGGATGGTGTCGACGTCCTGCCAGCGCTTCTCGTGTGTACTGCCGACAATGTTGGTGTGCGCCAGCTCATCGACCAACGCCACGGCCGGGTGCCGCTCCAACACCGCCTCCAGATCCATCTCTTCAAGGACCGCGCCGCGGTATTCGCGCTGAATTCGCGGAATAACCTCGAGATCCCTGAGTTGGGCTTCGGTGAGTGCACGACCGTGCGTCTCCACGTACGCCACCACCACGTCCGTACCGCGTTCTCGACGACGCCACCCCTCGTCCAGCATCCGAAAGGTCTTGCCCACGCCGGGCGCCGAACCCAAGTAAACCCTTAATATCCCTCGTTGCACTGAACCAGTATCGCCTATTGACATTGGACTTCGGCGATTCGTCGACTGCGCCGCGGAATCGGAGCCGCCGCCACACCTTCACTGGTGAGCGAGAACCCATTAGGGCCCGCGAACAAACTCGATTTACATCTCATGCATTTCGCTGACGAGGTACGCCGCGAACACGTCAACGAGTGCGACGGACACAATTCTCTGCTCCAACGAGACCGCTTCGCCAGGCGTCGGTGTTACGACAAAGCGTCCCACGACTCGGCCACGCCATTTCGCCAATATCTCGGCCTCGGGACCGGGAATGCCGATTTCCTTGGCCGGCCATCGCATCCCGACGAGTGCGACCTCTCCGTTTGAATCGATTCGAGCCAGGGGCGGATCCGCCAACGCCCTGTCAAATCGACACGTGCGCAACGCGAGCAGTTTGGTCAGTGATGCCGTGACCAGGTCAATCATCTCTGCGACCGGCGCCGAATCGGCCGCGAGCACGGCGACACCGTGAATCATCGCGACGTACGCCGTGGAGCTGTTGGCCGCTTGCCAATGCTGGCGACTTCGGGCCGCGAGTTCAGTGACGAGAACTCCGACCACGACGATGGCGATTGTGGTTTCGAGGTCAGGTCGATGACTGATAGTGAGTTTGTCATAGGGCGGAACGAGAAAGAAATCAAACCAGATGGCGGAAGACGCGCTGGCGACGATGCCCGCAATTCGAGTGCCCGTCACGGCGACGGCCACAATGACACTCACCATGACGAGAGCCGCCGCCGTATTGGCGAAAGTACCTCGGAAGGGGACGAGCACCACACCAACCAACAACGGCACGACGAACGCGGCCGTCAAAGCTATTCGATCTCGATAGCGAAGGATCTGTCGTTTCATTTTCGCTCCCGTTGCTTCTCGGCCTCACGAGTCAGCGATGCAGGCGAGTGTACGAGCGCTTCGATTACTTCTCCAGTTTCGCGAGACCTTCGTTCAACTGCAGGACGTCGATGTAACTAGAGCCCAGAAATCCCCACTCCGCCGAATGCGTCTGTTGTGCAATAAGCGTACGCAGACTGGCCGGCGATATCCCTGTCGCATTGGAAACCATCGGGATCTGGACCGTAGCGTCAATGGCCGAGATGTCTGGGTCGTAGCCGCTGCCCGACGTCGTCACCAGGTCAATCGTGGGATTCACGCCGAGCTTGTGCCAGTACTTCACCAACGCAATTGTGTTTTCCTTGAGCGTGAGAGAGCGCGGTCCCAGATTGGTGGCGGCCGACTCGCCGTGGGATCCGTTAGCGACCAGCGGATTGTCACCACCCGCCACGTTGTTCTTGGCGTTCGCGGCGTAGGGACCGGTGTCATCCGGGCGACCGTGGAACCACTTCGGGCTTGACCAGTTCTGGCCGATGAGCAACGAGCCATTCTTCGTCATCGAGCCGTTGGCGTGGAAGGGGAAGAGGGCCTGGGCCACGCCAGTACCAGCGAAGGCGTAGATGAAGCCGAAGAAGACAAGGCAAATGACTGCCATGACAACCGAACGGCGGAGGTGGACGAGCATTGGCGATCTCCTTTTAATACGCGTGCAGGGCGACCAGAATCAGGTCGATGAGTTTGATGAAGATGAACGGTACGATCACGCCACCGACACCGTAGATCCACACATTGCGACGCAGGATCGACGCTGAGCCGGTCGGGCGGAACTTCACGCCTCGCAGGGCCAGTGGGATCAACGCGATGATGACCAACGCGTTGAAGATAACGGCCGAGAGCACGGCGCTCTGGGCGCTGTGAAGATGCATGATGTTGAGTGCCTCGAGCGGTCGGTTGTGCCGCAAGACGTAGGTGCCGGCAAAGAGCGCCGGAATGATGGCGAAGTACTTGGCCACGTCATTCGCGATTGAGAACGTCGTAAGGGAGCCTCGCGTGATTAGCAACTGCTTCCCGATCTCGACAATGTCGATCAATTTGGTCGGGTTGGAGTCCAGGTCCACCATGTTGCCGGCTTCCTTGGCCGCCGTGGTCCCAGTGTTCATGGCCACGCCGACGTCGGCTTGCGCCAACGCCGGAGCGTCGTTGGTGCCGTCACCGGTCATGGCGACGAGCCTGCCGCCCTCCTGCTCCTTCTTGATCAACGCCATCTTCGCTTCGGGCGTCGCCTCAGCGAGAAAGTCGTCAACTCCGGCTTCCTGCGCGATTGCTGCCGCCGTCAACGGGTTGTCGCCCGTGATCATGACGGTGCGAATGCCCATCAGACGCATCTCGGCGAACTTCTCACGAATCCCCTGCTTCACGACGTCCTTCAATTCGATGACGCCCAGGATGTCGGTACCGTCAGCGACGACCAACGGCGTCGAACCCGCGCGCGACGTGCGTTCGACGATCGCGTCAAGGTCCGCCGGTGCCGTACCGCCCGATTCCACAACCCAACGCTTGACCGAATCGGCCGCGCCCTTTCGAATCTGGCGAGTCCCGATGTCGAGTCCGGACATTCGGGTAATTGCCGTGAACGGCACGAAGACGTGGTCGGTGCCGAGCTGACGCTCTCGAATACCGAACTGCTCTTTGGCGAGCACAACGACGGAACGTCCTTCCGGTGTCTCGTCCGCGAGCGAGGCCAGTTGGGCCACGTCGGCGAGGTCTTGTTCGCTGTGACCACCGACCGGGAAGAAGTTCGCGGCCATGCGGTTGCCCAGGGTGATAGTCCCGGTCTTGTCGAGCAGTAGCACTTGGACGTCACCCGCGGCCTCGACGGCGCGCCCGCTCATCGCGAGAACATTGCGTTGGACGAGGCGGTCCATCCCCGCGATGCCGATGGCGGACAGCAGGGCACCAATCGTCGTCGGAATGAGACAAACCAGCAACGACACGAGAATCACGACCGAGACCGAAGCGCCAGCGAAATTGCCGAACGGTACCAACGTGACGACGACCGGTATGAAGACGATGGTGAGAACCGCCAATAAAATCGTCAGCGCGATCTCATTCGGCGTCTTCTGTCGGTTAGCCCCTTCGACCAGGCTGATCATCCGGTCAATGAAGGTGTGGCCACGCTCGGCAGTGATTCGCACCACGATCCGGTCCGAAAGAACCTTCGTGCCACCCGTGACGGCCGAACGGTCGCCGCCCGATTCTCGAATAACCGGGGCCGACTCACCGGTGATCGCCGACTCGTCGACCGAGGCGATGCCTTCGATGATCTCGCCGTCGGACGGAATCACGTCATTCGCTTCGCAAACCACGAGATCACCCATGATGAGTAACGCGGCTGCGACCAGTTCCTCGGTTCCGTCGGGACGTAGCCGACGAGCCTCGGTCTCCGAGCGCATCTTGCGCAACGTGTCCGCCTGGGCTTTGCCGCGACCTTCGGCCATCGCTTCAGCAAAGTTGGCGAACAACACCGTCAAGACCAACCAGACGGTGATCGACCACGTGAAGATGCCGGGGTGAGCGATCGCCTCGATGAAGGTGATGACCGAGCCCACGAGCACAATGAACATGACGGGGTTCTTTATCTGGACGCGAGGATCCATTTTGCGGAACGAATCGCGAATTGCCTGCCTTAGAATCTCGCGATCGAAGAGACCTCGAGCTTTGGCGACACCGCCCCGAAGGGCCTCGTGCGTCGGTTCAGTGATAACAGTGCTCATTAGAAGAACCTCAGGTGACTAAGTTGCTCGACGATTGGTCCGAGCGAGATTGCGGGGAAGAAGGTGAGTCCACCGATGATCAAAATGACACCGATGACCAATCCGACGAACATTCCGTTGTCGGTGCGGAAGGTCCCGAGCGACTCCGGTACGACATTCTTCGCAGCGAGAGAACCGCCAATGGCGAGAACCGGAATCATTATTGCGAATCGGCCGAGCAACATGTCGATCCCACCGATGATGTTGTAGAACGGAGTGTTACCCGTCAACCCGCCGAACGCCGAACCATTGTTGTTGCCCTGTGAGGTCAGTCCGTAGAGGATCTCTGAGAATCCGTGGGGACCCAGATTCTCGGGTCCAGCGCGTCCTACGGCGAGTGAAACGGCGACGGCGGTGACAATCAAAACCGTTATTGGCATCACCAGGGCCGCCAGCCCCGCGAGTTTTATCTCTCTGGCTTGGATTTTCTTGCCGAGATACTCCGGTGTTCGCCCGATCATCAGTCCGCCGATAAACACCGCGATAATGGCGTAGACGAGCATCGTGTAGAGGCCACTCCCGGTGCCGCCGGGCGCGATCTCACCCAGCATCATGCCGCTCATTAATCCGAGACCACCAATTGGCGTGAAGGAGTCGTAGGAAGCGTCCGCAGATCCAGTTGAGGTCATCGTGGACGACACGCCGAAGAGAGCCGTCGTGGTGTCACCGAAGCGCACTTCCTTACCCTCCATGTTGCCAACTGGTGAGTAAACGTGCGCCGCCGCAACTGCCGGGTTGTTCTGGTGCTCGGCGTTGGCGGTGAAGCCAACCCAGACGCCGAAGAGAATCACCATCGCCGCCAAGAGCGTTGCGCCGTGACGCACGCTGCCCACCATCTTGCCGAAGGTGTAGGTGAGGGCGAAGGGAATGCACAGCAGCAAGAAAATCGAGAGGAAGTTCGTGAGGCCGGTCGGGTTTTCGAACGGCGTCGCCGAGTTCTGGTCGAGGAATCCACCACCGTTCGTACCGAGTTGCTTGATGGCTTCCATGAAGCCGATCGGACCCCGCGGGATCGTCTGAATGACACCATTCAGCGCGTCGTGGAAGGTGATCGTGCCCGCGAGCGTCTGTACTGCGCCGTCGCCAACGAAGATGATGCCGGCAATGAAGGCAATGGGCAGGAGAATGTAGAACAGGCAGCGGGTGATGTCGACCCAGAAGTTGCCGATGGTCGCCGAATTGCGCCGGGCGAATCCGCGCACCATGGCGATCGCGACGGCGATGCCGACCGCGGGGCTTACGAATTGCTGGACTGTCAGAGCACCGATCTGCGAGAAGTACGACATCGTCGTTTCGCCGCCGTAGTTCTGCCAGTTGGTGTTGGTCACGAATGACACCGACGTGTTGAAGCTGAGCGCCGATCCAACGTTTCCTTGGTTCTGTGGATTCAAGGGTAACGAGCCCTGGATTCGCAGGATCACGTACGTGAAAGCGATCGAGACGGCCGAGAAGATGATGAGCGCGCCGGCGTAGCGCTTCCACGTTTGTTCTTGTTCCGGGCTCGTGCCGAGCATCCGGTAGATCGGGCGCTCGATGAAGCCGAGGAAGTGAACGCGCCCGTCAAAGACGGCCGCCATGTAGGAACCGAGGTAGCGCCAGGTGAAGCCCAGCGCCACCACGAGGGTCAGGATGGTGAGGAAAAAGCCCATTTAGAACTTCTCCGGCTTGAACATGGCGAAGCCGATGTAACCGAACATGATGACGGCGACGCCAAAGAGGATTATCTGGGAGAAGCTCATACGCGGTCCAGCGCCCAAATGAGTCCGAGCATCGCCGCGGTGAAGCCCATTATGCCAAGTGCTGTGAATAGATCTGCCATGACTCCAGTGTCACCGGCGCGTCCTTAACCGAATCTTAAAAACGAACTAAGCGTCTTAATAATCTCTTTATTTTGCCTCGCAGAACGCGAATCGGGCTCTGGACAATACTGAATACGTGCGCAAACATCTTGTCGGATCCGTCGTCGGAGTGGCCAGTGTCCTCGTACTCGGATTCGCGATGTTGCCCCTTCGTTCGCACATCAGCGTGTCGACCGCGGCGTTGATCCTCGTGGTACCGGTCGTGGTCGGATCGGCCATCGGAGGAATCAGGGCCGGGGTTGCCAGCGTCATCGCGGGTTTCCTCGTCTACGACTACGGCTACATTCCGCCGTACAAGACACTCGATGTCGGCACACCACAGAATTGGACTGCCCTGGCCGTTTACGTCATCGTGATGTTGGCGGTCGCGAGCGTCGTGGCGAGCCTGGATTCATCGAGAATCGAGGCGAGACGCGGCGGTGAAGCGGCCCACCACCTCTCAGAACTGTCCGAACACTTGGTCGGCGATCGTCCTGTCGATGACCTGCTCGAAACCATCGTGTCCGCGGTCCACGTGGTATTTGAGATACCTGGCGTCTCGCTTCTCGTCCTCGATGAGGGACTCTTGAAAGTCGTGGCCTCCGCCGGTGATCCACTCTCAGAAGAGGAACTTGCACGACTCGCACCGCAATCCGGTCTTCCAATCAGCGTTGGCACGGACACCGAATCGTCTGGAGAACTGCGGACGATCGCGCTTTCGGCGTCCGGTCACGCCGTCGGTATCCTCGCCCTTCGCGGTCTACCGACTTCGAAGAACGATCGTGCCGTTCTCACGACGTTTGCCAATGACGCGGCGTTGGCACTAGAGCGCGCACAACTACGCGAGCAAGCACTGCGCTCGAAGCTACTTGAAGAGGTCGACCGCTTCCGCCAGAGCCTGATGGGCGCGGTCTCCCACGACCTACGTACTCCGCTGGCGACAATCAAGGTCGCCTCTTCGACACTTGCGAATCGCTCCACATCACTCTCGAGGGAAGAGTTGGCCGAACTGTACAGCCTCATCGAGGTCGAATCGGACCGTCTCACTCGCCTGGTATCAAACCTCTTGGACATCACGCGCATCGAAGCCGGAGTCTTTACCGTTCACCCCACGCCGACGTCGGTCCAAGAATTAGTGCGCGAAGCGGTAAACGCAATGGAGCCAACGCTGAGCACGCACCGGGTCGACTCGATCGTTCCGAAGAGTTTGCCAGCGGTAAACGTCGACCCCCTCTTGATCGGTCAGGTCTTGATTAATCTCCTCGACAACGCCAACCGACACTCGCCCGTTGACGGTGTCATCACGGTCGAAGCGCGACGCGAGCGCGACCAGGTGATTCTCTCGGTTAGCGATCAGGGACCGGGCATTGCGCCGAACAAACGTCAACAGGTTTTCGAACGATTCGCGCGGCTCGACACCGGCGGGCGCGCGGGCCTGGGACTTACGATCGCCAAAACTTTCGTCGAGGCCCACGGACAAGAGATTTGGTACGAGGACGCACCGAATCAAGGCGCGCGCTTCGTCTTCTCGCTTCCGTTGGCCGACGAGCGAGTGACGCTACGGTAAACGTCATGGCAAAGATTCTGGTGATCGACGATGACCCTTCACTGAATCGAGCGTTGCGCCTTGGCCTTCAGGCCGGTGGCCACGACGTCACGAGCGCCACGACCGGTGAACACGGCCTCTCACAAACTGCGCTCACCGCGCCCGACGTCGTCGTGTTGGACTTGGGACTCCCCGATATGGACGGTATCGAGGTGTGTCGGACGATTCGTGGGTGGAGCGACGTACCCATCATCATCCTCTCGGCGATCGGCGCCGAAAACCGAAAGGTCACCGCACTCGATGCCGGCGCGAATGACTACGTCACGAAACCATTCAGCATGCCCGAACTCGAAGCGAGGATCAGGGCCGTGACCCGCGGTCGCGGGATCGACCGCGATGATCCTGCCGAGGCCACACTCAGCTGCGGTTCGCTCCAGCTCGACTTAGTCCACCACGACGTGTCACTCGATGGCGTCAACATCGCACTGACCACGAAGGAGTTCGAGGTTCTGGCGTTTCTCGCCCGTCATTCGGGCAAGACGTGCACGCATCAGATGATTCTCGGCGCCGTCTGGGGCACCGGCTACGGCGCCGAGGCCCAGTACTTGCACGCCTACGTCCACCGCCTGCGCCAGAAGTTGAACGACGAGTCGGCCGAACTGATCACCACGGTGCCCGGCGTCGGCTATTCATTGAAGTGCAACGACTAAATCGAAAGTATCCGATTCAACGCAGCGTGATCAGGTGAATGTCTTGGATACCTTCGGTGTCTCGCAGCCGTTCGATGACCTCGGTCGGCGTCGGGATCTCGGTCGAGAGAACCATCAAAGCTGTCTTCGTACGCTGGTCCGGACCGACCGCCATCGAACTGATCGACACGCCGGCCT
>CALGFJ010000273.1 GCA_937881055.1 uncultured Acidimicrobiaceae bacterium
GATGCCTAAGTGACTGGAGTTCAGACGTGTGCTCTTCCGATCTGTCATCGTCGAGGATCACTGCTTCGACACCGGCCACGCCCCCCAGATTCTTGACGCGCTCCAACGCTGTCTGGTGGAACACTTCGACGTCACGCACGCCACGTTTCAACTGGAGCCCTCATCACACCTGAACCATGAAGGAAAGTTGCACCCCTGAACCGCGGGCGCCCTTGACAGCGTTTCCCACGTCGCGTCGTAGAGATCCATTTTGGCGATTCCTCCGTATAACTGACGTGATCAGTATGAGGATCCGTCGATGAAGCTACGTTTTCCATCGGGGACCCTTGCGCGTTCGACGTCTGATCAGGTTCACTCCCCGACAGGTTGGCGTCTCGGGAGATTCTTCGGCGGCGCACTTCTGTTCGTCACCGGCGCGATACATCTTGATCTCTATCTCACTGGGTATCAGACGATCCCTACCATTGGATGGCTCTTCCTCTTCCAAGTCATCGGCGCTTTCACCCTCGCGTTCGCGGTGATGGTCGCCAACAGCCGAATGGTGGCGGCGGCCGGAGCGGGATTCTTGATGTCGACGCTCGTGGGCTACCTCGTATCACTTCGAGTCGGACTCTTTGGCTTTCGCGAGATTCGCACGAGCGCGGGAATCCTCGCCGGAGTGATCGAGATCGTCGGATTCGCGGTGCTCGCTTCGTTCGCGTTGCGCCCTTATCGTCCGGTGGCGCCGGTGCGTGACCGTCAGCCACTCCTGAACCGGAGAGTGATGACCCTCGCGGGGCGATGGGTCGCGGTGGCCCTCACGGTTCAGGCGGCGGTAACCCTTGGTCTGTTGCTCTCCACTGCCCGTGTGTCATCCACGAGTTCCGGTGGTTCGGTCGTCATCGTCAAGGCGGTCGAAGTCCACGGCGTCGAAGTACTCACGAACGCCCGCGGCTACACCCTGTACTGGTTCGCGCACGACTCTTCCAGCGCGTCGCACTGTTACGGGACGTGCGCGGAGTACTGGCCACCGGTGCTCGGAACACCGTCGACTGGCGTCGGTGTTACCGGGTCACTCGCCACCGTGAAACGACACAACGGTGCGCTGCAGGTCACCTACGACGGACATCCGCTCTACACCTACGTAGGCGACGCCTCCCCCGGGGAAGCCAGTGGAAATCACGTGAACCTGAACGGTGGCTGGTGGTACGAAATGAAGGAATCGAACTAGCCGAACTGGCGCAGTGCGCAGGCCGTTCGAATGTTCGCCATCACCACACGCCGGGCACCAACCTCCATCGGACTCGAGTCCGGTACTCGTTGTAACGACTGGATGAGCTGAGGAGTCGCTCTTCGACCACGGCTCGACCGACGTTGCAGCTACAGATGAATGTCACG
>CALGFJ010000274.1 GCA_937881055.1 uncultured Acidimicrobiaceae bacterium
CCGGCGTCGACCCCGTCACGATGCTCACCGGTCCGATCCCGGCGACCAAGAAGGTGCTCGAGCGAGCCGGATTGACGATGGACGACATCGACCTGATCGAGATCAACGAGGCCTTCGCGTCGGTCGTGCTGGCCTGGCAGAAGGAACTCAATGTCGACATGGCCAAGGTCAACGTGAACGGCGGAGCGATCGCGCTGGGTCACCCGCTCGGTGCCTCGGGCGCGAAGCTGTGCGCCACCTTGTTGAACGAGCTCGAGCGCACCGGTGGCCGCTACGGACTCCTCACGATGTGTGAGGGTGGCGGACTGGCCAACGCGACGATCATCGAGCGCCTGGGCTAGAGCCCGAGCGCGTTACTTGTATCTCGTCGCGAGGTAAAACCCCGCGAACATCACGACGAGTCCGCTGATGAGGTACCACGACGACACCGAGCCGGGCAAGACCGCCAGGTAGTTCAAGACGATGACGAGCATGCCGACAGCGAGCGCCGCGACGATCAGCCATCCGTACCAACGGGGACTGTGGTCCTCGCCGACCGGACGCCGCGCGGTGATCTTGCCACGAGCCTCGGGCGCGACGTAACGACCAACGCTCTTTCGGCTACCTGGTTTCGATGTCGATTTCGCCATGGGGCTCAATGCTAGTGAACCTGACCGTTACGTCGTTGTCGTACTCGGGGTCGTGGTCGTGGTCGTGGTCTCGGTGGAGGCTTCGCAGACCGAAATCGTGATGGTCGAGTTATAGGTCACGTAACTGCTGGGGGCGAGACTCTGGTCCGACACCGTATTCACTTGACTCGGCGAACACAGGGACGGATCCGTCGGGCTGACCGATACCTGGAGGTGTGCACCCTTCAACGTCGCGGTCGCCTGGTCCTGTGTCTCGTTGATCACGCTGGGCACCTGTACCTTGCAGTACCCCGTGGAAGTAGTGAGCGTGATTTGGTCGCCGGCGTTGACCAGGGCGCCAGACGCGGGATTGGAGCTTATGACCAATCCAATCCCCTCGGTGTTGGAGCAGGCCTTCACCGTGGTGGGTCCCAAGTTGAGGCTGGACTCCCCGAGTACGGCCGAGGCTTGGTTGGGCGTGTCGCCCGCGAGCGGCGGAACCTGGAATTGGGCATTCGGTGAGAGCACGAAGATCGTGATCGTGTCGCCTTGATGTCCCTTGGTGCCGGCCGCCGGGATCTGGGACAACACGACATTCGGATTCGCGGTGCTCACTCCCGGTGGCGCCGTCGTGAGGGTCTTCACGTTGACGGTCAAGCGATACGGACTATTTGTGAGCTCACTGGTCGCACTCGCCAAGGGCATATTCTTGACGTTCGGTATCGTGATCGGCGCGGCTTGAACCCCCAGGCTCAACGTCAGAATCACGTGCTGTCCCTTTTTCAAGTTCGTTCCGGCCTTGGGATCGGTGGAAATGACTTTGCCCACCGCCACGCTCGAATGCGTTTGGACGACTTTCTTGAGGGGGATTCCTTCATTCGCCATCTTCGACAACGCCGCGGTCTCGGTCTGGCCCACGAGATTGGGCATCACCACGGTTGGCGTGCTCTTCTGCGCGAGAAAGTACGCGAGACCGCCGACCGCGAGTAACAGCAACACCACGACGACGATGACGCCCGCGCTTCCCGAGCGTCGTCGGCGAACGTCCGTGCGCGGGCCGGTCATGATCGGCACGGCTTGGGTTCGTTCACCCGGAGCGACCTTGGCCACTGCGCGAGTGGCGTCGGCGCCGAAGAAGGCGACGTCGCGTTGCGCCGCGCGAACGGGCTGACCTTCGCTGAAGCGCATGAGGTCCGAGCGAAGGTCCTCGGCCGACTGGTAGCGCCGATCAGGGGACTTCGCGAGCGCCTCCATCACGATGGCTTGGAGGTCAGCGGGGATCGTGGAATTGAACTCCGACGGCGGCGGCACCGTGCCGTGCACGTGTTGACTGGAGACCGCGACGGGCGTGTCACCGATGAACGGCGGTCGCCCAGCGAGCATCTCGTAGAGGACGACGCCGAGTGAGTAGATGTCGCTTCGCCCGTCGACGGGCGCGCCCTCGGCTTGTTCGGGCGAGAAGTACGTCGCGGTTCCCATGACCGAACCCTCTTCGGCGAGTTGGTCCTCAACCGACATGGCCTGGGCGATGCCGAAGTCCGTCACCTTCACCTGACCGTCACTCGCGATCAAGATGTTGCCCGGTTTCACGTCACGGTGAACAACGCCGTTGCGATGCGCGTACCCGAGAGCGGCCGCAACTTGCGCCATGAGACTCGCCGAGTGCGACGCGGTCAGCGTTCGACCGCCGCGCAACATGTCGGCCAGTGACGTTCCGTCAACTAGCTCCATGACGATGAAGTAGGTGCCGTTGTCCTCGCCCCAGTCGAAGACCGGCACGATGTTCGGGTGCGAGAGGTTCGCGGCTGCTTGGGCCTCACGGCGGAAGCCTTCGACGAACGACGGGTCGGCGCTCAATTCGGGATACAACGTCTTGATGGCCACGGGGCGGTTAAGCAGCACGTCCTGGGCTCGGTACACGATGGCCATGCCACCGCGCGCGATGAGGTGCGTTACCTGATAGCGACCTGAATACAGTCGAGGGTCATCTACAGGCTCCATATGGCGCCTAGCCTACGCTCTCGCGATTCGAGGAAATTTTCATTTCGGTTCGCACCCTGTCGCCGCGACCGAAGGATTCTTTCCCGCTTCCATCGCGAAGAAACCCTCGACGAGACATTTCACGATCGGACCGGCGACGGTCGCACCGAAGTTGGCCGTCGGTTGGAAGGGCACCACGACCGCGATGGCGATCGTCGGATCGGTCGCCGGTGCGAAGGCGATCAACCAGTCGTCGGTGTTCTTTTTCACGTTGCCGGTCTGTGCGGTACCGGTCTTCGCCGCGACGTCGAACGCGGCCGGGAAGCCGACACCTGATGCCGTACCAGCCTTCACGACGTTTTCCATCAACGGGACGATCTCCGCGGCCTGGGCGGCGCTTAACGGCGTCTTCCACACTGAATCCTTAAATCGCTTAAGGATCTTGCCGTCCGGTGCCGTGATGAAACTCATGAGGTGCGGGGTCATTATGACGCCGCCGTTGCCCACTCCCGCGGCGACCAAGGCGTCCTGCAGGGCGCTGGCTCGGACGTTCTGTTGGCCAATGGATGAGTACCCCAGGCCTGGGATGTTATTCGCGAAGGATGCCGCCGTCGGAAAGTAACTCGACACCGTGCCCGGCAGGTCCAGCGGCGGCACCGAGTCGAAGCCGAAGGACGTAGCCGCCTTGAACATGTAGTCGGCACCGAGGTCGATGCCGAGCAGCGCATACCCGGGGTCGCACGAAGGCGGCAGCATCTGCGCGACGTCACCCCCGCACGGGACGAGACCACTGTTGCAGAGCTGCAGAATCGTGTTCGGAAGTGTGGTGCACCGCCCACCACGGCGATTGGGTATGAAGGTTTTGGTCATGTCGGCCGGTTTGCTAACGGCCGCCGCCGCGGTCGTGATGACCTTGAACGTCGATCCGGGCGGGAACGTCTGCTGGGTCGCCACCAAGCCCAGCGGCTGGAAGCCGTTGCTGTCGCGCTTGAGATCGAGGTCCCACGCGGCCTTGGCGACGTCGGAGATCGGTGAGGTCAGCGGCACGGGGTTGTAATTGGGATTGGAGTACATGACGAGCACCGCCCCGGTCTTGGGGTCGATCGCCACGGCGGCGCCATCGATTCCCTTCATCGCGGTACGCGCGACCTGCTGGAGCGCGGGAACGATCGTCAGGGTGACCGAGTCGGCGGCGCTCGTCGGCGCGAGCAGTTGCTCAAAGCTCTGCGGCGGCTGCGGATGGGCGGCCAGGTAGCTGTTGTACTCCTCTTCGGTCCCCCATACGCCGTAATAAGGCGACGAGAAGCCGACGACGCCCGACGTGAGCGAGCCATCGGGATAGACGCGACGGTACGGGTAGTACGAGCTGTTCTGTTTCTCGGAGTACGCGAGCACCGTCCCGTTGGCCGCCAGAATCTCGCCGCGCGGGAAGTTGCCCGACGGATTCAGATTGCGAGGATTGTTCGGACTCGCGTTCAGCGATGGCGCTCGGAAGAACTGGATGTTCGCCGACTGCGCGACGATCACGGCGAAGAGCACGAGGAGGATCGTGGCCAGGATGCGGAGACGTCGCGACACCGATCAACCCTTCTTCAACGTTGTGGTCGTCGTGGACGTCGTCGTGGTCGTCGACGCGCCACAACTCGTTGCCTGAGTACAAAGGTACGTCGCATAATTGAGCGCTGCGGCTTCCGTCGGCTCGGCGATCGTCTGGTTCAACTGGATCCGGTCCGTGGAGCGCAGATCGCTGACGTGATAGTTCGTGTCGAAGACCTTGATCGGTTTGAACCAGAGGATGCCGCTCGGCTGGCCCTGGAAGACCGCCACGGTGCCAGCGTCATTGCCCAAATAGTAGGTCGAATAGGCGTACCAGTGGACAACGAAGTACGCGCCTACGAAGACACCCGCGAAGAGAAGAAGCGCGGCCGGAGTGCGCCACGTCAGTCGGTGACGCTTACGACGTTTCGGCGTGGTCGGCGTGGTCGCCCGAGCGTCGGGCGGCGTGATCGAAGAAATAGTGCGCTTGATCGGCGTCGAAGCTTCCGAGACCTCGTCGAACTCCAAGAGCACGGCCGTGATGTTGTCGCGACCACCGGCCTCCTTGGCCGCTTCCACCAACTGGAGCACCGCCTCTTCGAGTGTGAACGGTGCGCTCGAAAGTCGCGCCAGAGTGTCACTGTCGAGTTCATTCGAGAGTCCGTCACTGCAGAGCAAGAGCCGATCACCGGCGAGCGCGTGCACCGACATCACGTCGACCGCGATCGCTTCTTCGACGCCGACACCTCGAGTGAGTTGATGACGCCGAGGATGCACCGCCGCCTCTTCCGGCGTGAGCCGACCCATACGCACCCACTCTTCGGCGACGCTGTGATCGTCGGTCAACTGTCGAAGCGCGCCGTCGCGAAGTTGATAGGCCCGCGAGTCACCGACGTGACAGAGTGTCGGCGACGTAACGCCCTCATCGTCGACCGTAAGGCCGAGCGCGATTACCGTCGTTCCCATGCCGAAATGATTGGGGTTGTCGCGCGCGTCATTGAGCACGGTGATGTTGGCGGCGTTGATGGCGTTGTAGAGACCCTCCACAGTCCGGTTCTCGACGAATCCGGCATGGAGCATCTCGATCGTCATCTCGGAGGCGACTTCACCGGCCGCGTGGCCGCCCATTCCATCGGCGACGATCGCCAACGAGTCGTCGACGTAGACCGCGTCCTGATTCGATTGACGTACCAGTCCAGTGTCGGTCGCCTCGGCGTGACGCCAATGCGTCAACGAACCACCTCGAACAGAACGCCTCCCACTTGCACGATGTCACCTCGTTCGAGGTGAACGCGCCCGTCGACGAGCTCTTGATTTACGTACGTGCCGTTGGTCGATCCGAGATCCTCGATGGAGAGGTCGCCCTCGTCGTTCGTGAGACGCGCGTGGCGCGACGAGAGATACGTATCGGACAGAGCGAGATCGCAGTCGGCACTGCGGCCGATCGTCACCGCCACGTCGACGTCAATGCGCTCGCCTTCGCGATCGGTCGGTTCAACGAACTTGAGCGCGAGGATCCCCGTACGTCGGCGGCGCGGGCGCTTCTCGTAATCGATTGGCCGCGCCTGTATCGCGGCGACGCGAGTGATCCGCAAGAAGAAGAGCACGGCGACCACCATGACGAGCACTTGGAGCGGCCGAACGATCGCCGCGTAATTCGACGTCCCGGCCACAAAACTCAAGCGAGCTCGATCCGAAAGTGAATCGTGCTGATCGTGACGTCGTCGCGCGGTGACAGCGACACGGCGGTGATCCGGTGACCGTTCACGTACGTCCCGTTGGTCGATTGGAGGTCGCGCACCGCGACTCCTTCGCTCGTGCGCCACACTTCGGCGTGTTGTCGCGACACGTTGGAGTCGTTTATGACGACCTCGACGTCGGGACTTCGCCCGATGACCAGGGGACGTTCGCCCACGTTGAAGGACCGCCCGTCACTCAAAATCAGTCGAGGCTGACTCTCGCCACCGAGGAACTCGGTCTTCACTTCAAGGTTCCCAGGCTTGATGTCGTCGTCGATGAAGACCTCGACCTTCACCGGGCCCACGAAGCTGAAGCCCTCGCTCACGGCGTGCTGACGAACCGTCTCTTCGAGTTCGCTGACGAGCGCCTTTTGGAACCCGTCAAATCGCGCCGCGTCGACCGGTCCGAGCCAGACTCGGATCTGATTCGGCGAGATGGGTCCGTGGCTCGAGAGTCGGCGCGTGAGGTCCACTTCGCGAACGATGCGCGTGCCAATCTCAATCGGCTGCAGCGTGCTCTTGAAAGTACGTGAGAACGTCTTTTCAAAGATCCGCTCAAGACGATTTTCTACGCTCTTAAGGACCATACCAATCTCAACTGTAGCGAAGGTGTCTGCGTACGACGCAGTCGCGTTACACCTTGCTTGTACCGTCCATCACGTGGACCAGTCCTACCGAATGCGAGCCGTGCTGGTACCGCTCGATCCAACGCCGGCCCAAGAGCAGCTACTTCGCAGCTACTGCGGAGCCGCGCGCTTCGCCTACAACTGGACTGTGGCCATGGCTAAGGCGAATCTGGACACGCGGGCCGAGGAATGCCGGGCGGGAATCGACGGGGCCGACCTCACGAAGTCACTTTCCTGGTCGACGTGGTCGATGACCCCACTTTGGAACTCCGTGAAAGACGAAGTCGCCCCATGGCATCACGACGTCACGCAGCACGCCTTTCGCAGTGGGGTCACCAATGCCTCGATCGCACTGAAGAACTACTACGAGTCCAAGAATAGTGTGCGCCGCGGCGGCACAGTGGGGTTCCCAAGGTTCAAGAATCGCCACTCGAAGCAGTCGTTCACGTTCATCGAATTGAAGGAGCCCGGTAGTTGGCTCTCCGAGGATTCCCGGCACGTTCGGCTCATTCTTCCTCGCTTCGCGACCGACCCCCGAATCACGCGGCGGCGCAAACAGCTCCAATGGCTGCACACGACCGAGTCGCTGCGTCGACTCAAGAAAAAAGTCACATCCGGAGAGTGGACAATCCAGGCGATGACGATCTCGTTTACCGGCGGACGTTGGAAGGCCTCGTTTTCGGTGCGCCAGTTGGTCATACCGACCCCAAGCGGCATACGACTGCGCGGCCTACTGGTGGGCGTCGATCTTGGCGTGAAACACCTTGCCACTTTGACGGTGCCGATTGCTGGTGTCAGTGACGAACACGGCCACGTCAAGAATCCGCGGCACCTCGAGGCCGAGCTCGATCGCCTCGTCAAGCTTGATCGTCAACTGTCGCGCTCTGTGAAGGGTTCGAATAACTATGCGAAGCTCCGCCTGCGCCACCAACGTCTTCACGGACGAATCACGCGGACGAGAGGCCTCAACTTGCACCGGCTCTCGACGACATTGGCCGGAAGTTTCGAGATCGTCGCGCTCGAAGACCTAAACCCCGCGAGCATGGTAAAGAGACCGAAGAAAAACACCGCGAAGGCGTTGTCACGTTCGATCCTTGACGCCAGTTTCTACGAGTTACGACGCCAGCTCACCTATAAGACGCAAGACCGCGGACACCGCGTCGTCGTGGTTGATCGGTTCTACCCCTCTTCGAAGAAGTGCTCTCACTGTGGCGAGACGAAAGCCAAGCTCGCACTCAGTGATCGCGTCTTCGAGTGCAGCACCTGCGGTATAAGTCTCGACCGGGACGTGAACGCCGCGCGCAACATCCGTGACGAAGGAATTCGCCTTCTCACTAATGAAGCATCAGCCGTCGCGGGGCACCAACCCGAGACGTTAAACGCTGACTCGAGGGACCGTGAGACCGAACCGCCCAGGCGGGGACGCGGGGACCGTTACCAGAGCAGAACCACGCAGCCAACACGAGAGTTGTCACCGTTGGCGTAGGTAGTGGAAAGGGTGGTGGTAACGCCGCCCGGGGTTGGTCAGTGATTCGCACGCTGAACGGTCTCGTGTATCGGTGGCTCGACTTAATCGTCGGCGCAAGACGGTTCAGGTGAGTCGACTAATGTTGCAAGGTCTCGGGCGAGTGGCGAAATTGGCAGACGCGCAGGCTTCAGGTGCCTGTATTCGAAAGGATGTGGGGGTTCAAGTCCCCCCTCGCCCACCACTGGCGCCCCCAAAGCGCCAACGGCAACCAGCCGAGTTTCACGCGCGTCGCTACCACCCTCAACACGTTCGTATCTCGGGGCACCAGTAGGGTCACACCAGATGGACAGTTCTGACCGATCGACCCTCGAAGTGTCGAACCTCCGTGTCGTACGGAACGGCAACGAAATCCTAAAGTCGATTTCTTTTCGTGCAACTCCCGGCGAGCTCATCGGCCTACTCGGGCCAAGCGGGAGCGGCAAGAGCACTCTGATGCGTTCCCTCCTCGGCGTCCAGGCGATCACCGGCGGTTCGGCGCGGATCTTGGAGTCTTCTGCGGGGTCACCGTCGTTGCGCGGACGACTCGGATACATGGCCCAGAGTTCGGCCGTCTATCTCGACCTCACCGTCGAAGAGAACATCCGCTACTTTGCCGGCGTACTGGTTCAGCCTCTTACCGAGGTCGCGCGCGTAGTGGAGGTCGTCGCTCTCACCTCCTTCTCGCATCGGCTCGTCTCATCGTTGTCCGGCGGCGAGCGAGCCCGAGTGTCGCTTGGCGTCGCCCTCCTCGGATCTCCGCCCGTCCTCATCCTGGATGAACCGACGGTTGGACTGGACCCGATACTGCGACGTGACCTATGGCGCACGTTCGCAGACCTCGCCAAGACCGGTGCCACCGTCATCGTGTCGAGCCACGTGATGGATGAAGCCGCTCGCTGCGCGAGGTTGCTTCTCTTGCGCGACGGGACACTCCTGTTCGATGGCACACCGGCCTCGTTGTTGGCCGCTTCCAATGCAACCGGTTATGACGAAGCGTTCGAGCGCCTGATCGAAGGCGATTGATGAATCTACGTCGGACGCTGCTCACTTCGAAGCGCATTTTCGAACAGTTGCTTCATGATCCGCGGACGCTCGCACTCTTGTTGCTCGTCCCAACGGCGTTGGTGGGTCTCCTGGCGTGGTCCCTGGTCAACCGGCCCGGTGCCTTCGACTCGGTTGGCCCGAAGCTGCTCGGCGTATTTCCCCTCATCGTCATGTTCCTCGTCACGTCCGTCATCACGCTGCGAGAAAGAACTGTCGGAACGCTCGAGCGTCTCTTCACCCTGCCCCTGACAAAAGCGGATTTCGTCGCGGGCTACGCGATCGCCTTTGGGGCCCTCGCTCTCGTCCAGAGCGTGCTCGTCTCCGTCCTCTCCTATACCTGGTACGGACTGGCCCATCAGGGCGTGCCGTGGCGCATCAGTCTCGTGGCGCTCTGCGCCGGTCTGCTCGGCACCGCCTTCGGAATAGCGCTGAGCGCCGTGGCCCACACGGAGTTCCAGGCCGTCCAGTTCATGCCGGCGTTCATTCTGCCCCAACTACTTCTGTGCGGCCTCGTGATTCCCGTCAGTCAGTTACCTTCCGTGCTCCGCGGCGTCGCCGACGTGCTGCCGATGACGGCCGCCGTGCACGCCATAACCCCGCTGCAGTCGGACCTGTACTACCTGGGCCAATTCGCCATCATGCTCGCGTACATATTCGCCGCGCTCGTCGTTGGGGCGAGCACCCTTCGTCGAGTGACCAAGTAGCGTCAGTCGCCAGTCATGCCCATCTGGTGTCGGAGATGCGTTGTCGCTGGGACTGCCCCACGGCGTGGTCACCTCCGCGAAATAGCAACTCTGCGTTAGTCGATGGTATCGAGCCGAAGAAAAGTCCCAACTGCGAGGAACATCGAAACGACACGACCATTGGCGTGTCGCTCGAATGTGACCGTTTCGCCCGACGGTCGTATGCCTGGGGCCACGATGAACGTGTCCGGTGTTGCGCCCTTGAGCAGGGTCACTTTGAACATCGGATCCGTTGGCATGACGACCATGAGTGCAGCGTCGCGCCACTCCACTTGGACCAGTTCACCGT
>CALGFJ010000275.1 GCA_937881055.1 uncultured Acidimicrobiaceae bacterium
GGCGTGTAGTTCTTCAACGCGTGTCGCGCCACGGTCTGGCGGTGGACCTCGTCGGGTCCGTCGTAGATGCGAGCGGCGCGCGCCCAGCGATACATCGCCTCGAGCGGCAGATCGGTCGAGTACCCGAGGGCCCCGTGGGTCTGGATGGAGCGGTCGATCACGTTGTGCAGCACCGTCGCGCCGTAGTACTTGATCATCGCGATCTCGTCGCGCGAGGCTGACGCCCCGACCTGGTCCATCTTCCACGCGGCGTGCAGCGTCATCAACCTGGCCGCGTGCATCTCGGCTCTGCTGTCGGCGATCCAGTTCTGCACGGTCTGCTTTTCTGAGAGCAATGAACCGTGGGTGAAGCGGCTGACGGCGCGCTCGCACATCATGTCGAAGGCCCGCTGGGACTGTCCGAGCCAGCGCATGCAGTGATGGATGCGACCCGGTCCGAGGCGCGCCTGGGCGAGCAAGAAGCCCGAACCCTCCGGGCCGATGAGGTTCTCGGCCGGGACGCGCGCGTCGACGTAGCGGATTTCGGCGTGGTTGCCGAAGCGGCCGTAGTGGTTCTCGGGGTCGTCCATCGAACCGACGTCGCGCACGATCTGCACGCCCGGCGTGTTCGCCGGCACCACGAACATCGACGATCCCTGGTACGGGTGGATGTCGGGATTGGTCACCGCCATCACGACCAGGATGTCGGCCACCGAGCCGTTGGTCGTGTACCACTTGTGTCCGTTGATGACCCATTCGTCGCCGTCCTTGACGGCGCGCGTCTTCAAGAGTCGCGGGTCACTGCCGGCCGTCTCGGGCTCGGTCATCGAGAATCCCGATCGCATCGTGCCGTCGAGCAGCGGCTGGAGCCAGCGTTCGCGGATGTAGTGCTGACCGGTCATCTCCATACCGGCGGCCAACAGTTCGGCGTTGCCGCTGTCGGGCGCGTTGTTGCCGAAGACGACCGGACCGTAGGGGGTCTGCCCGAGGATCTCGTGCATCAGTCCGAGGCGCACCTGGCCGAAGCCGGTGCCGCCGAGTTCGGATGGCAAGTGCGCGGCCCAGAGACCGCGCTCGCGCACCTGGTCCTGCAGGGGCTTGATGAACGTCAGTGCTTGGTCGTGACTCAAGTCCAGTGTCTCGATCGGCATGATCTCTTCGCGCATGAATCCGCGCATCCAGACCAACTGCTCTTCGAATTCCGGTTCCGTCTCAAAGTCCCACGCCATAGCCCACCATCCTTTGACGCCACCTTACGCTGCGCCAAATAGGGCTGGCGAAGGTGACGGCACTGCTCTCTACACTGGGTTCAGAAAAGATCGGAGCGCCGTGGCCAAGAAGAAATCGACACCCAAGACCGTCAAAGCCAAGCGCATCGGCGTCGTCGACACGATGTTCGCGCGCTTCGACATGGGGTCCTCCGCGCGCGCCGAGCTCGAGAGCTGTTCCGGCTTTGGCGAGACCTTCACGGTCGTCTCGCGCACGGTGCCGGGTTTCAAGGACCTCGCCGTCGCGGCGATGAACCTCATCGAAGAAGACGATTGCTCCATCGTCGTCGCCCTCGGCATGCCCGGTTCCGCGCCCATCGACAAACAGTGTGCCCACGAGGCGTCCCAGGGCATCATGCTGGCCCAACTGATGACCGCGACGCCGATCCTCGAAGTCTTCGTCCACGAGGACGAGTCGGACGATCCCGAGGTGCTCGCCAAGGTCTTCGACGACCGTTCGCGCAAGCACGCCCGCAACGCCTATTGGATGCTGTTCGAACCGGACCAGCTGAGCCGGCGCGCGGGCCAGGGCGTTCGTCAGGGCTTCGACGACGCGGGGCCTCTCGAAGACGCTTAGGTAGTCGTTGCGACGCCGTCTTGGTTATGCTCGATTTACCTTGCAGTGACCAGTAGGAGGACCCATGCCCGAAGCCGTGATAGTCGCTACCGGACGTACGCCAATCGGGCGCGCCTTCAAGGGCTCGCTGGTCGACATGCGGCCCGACGACCTCACGGCGCTCGTCGTGCGCACGGTCTTGGCGAAGCTGCCCGAACTCGACCCGCAGAGCGTCGAAGACCTGATGGTCGGCTGCGGTCAGCCGGCCGGTGAGTCGGGCTTCAACGTCGCGCGCGTCGCGGCACTCCTGGCCGGCCTGCCCAACGTCCCCGGCGTGACCGTTAACCGCTACTGCTCGTCGTCACTCCAGACCATCCGCATGGCCGCGCACGCGATCCGCGCCGGCGAAGGTGACGTCTTCGTCGCCGCCGGCGTCGAGACCGTGTCGCGGTTCGCGAGTGGCGCCTCGGACAGCGGCAAGGCGACCAACGAACTCTTCAGCGACGCGATGGAACGGACGGCCAAGCGTTCGGAACGCGCCGACGAACCGTGGTCGCCCCAGCCCGGCCTGCCCGACATCTACATCGCCATGGGCCAAACGGCGGAGAACGTCGCGGAGTTCGAGAAGGTGAGCCGCCTCGAGATGGACGAGTTCGCCGTTCGAAGCCAGGAACTCGCCGTCACGCATCAGGAGAACGGTTTTTTCGAACGAGAGATCATTCCCGTCACATTGCCCGACGGCACCGTCATGACCAAGGACGATGGTCCGCGCGCCGGCACGACGCTCGAGCGCCTCGCCACGCTGCAACCGGTCTTTCGCGAGGGCGGTTCGATCACGGCCGGCAACGCCTGTCCCTTGAACGACGGCGCCGCGGCGGTCGTCGTGATGAGTGACACGCGGGCCAAGGAGCTCGGCATCAAACCGTTGGCGCGGATCGTGTCGAGCGGCGTCAGCGGACTCAACCCCGAGATCATGGGCCTCGGTCCGATCGAAGCCTGTCTTCAGGCACTGAAGCGCGCCCACATGACGATCGACGACATCGACCTCGTCGAGATCAACGAGGCCTTCGCCGCCCAGGTGATCCCGAGCGCCGAGCACCTCGGCATCACCCTCGACAAGCTCAATATCCGCGGCGGCGCCATCGCGCTCGGTCACCCCTTCGGCATGACCGGTGCGCGCATCATGACCACATTGCTGAACTCCCTCGAGGACGCCGGTGCGCGCTTCGGCCTGGAGTCGATGTGTGTCGGCGGCGGTCAGGGAATGGCCATGATCGTCGAGCGGCTGGATTGAATTCCGGTCCCGCGTTCGTCGTATGCGAATGAGTTCTTCGAAGGCGGAGTCGACGCGATGATTCTCGTCATCGTCCTGCTTCTCGTCGGGTGCGCCGGCGTCGGGAAGCTCGTCAATCGAGCGAGCGACCGCAACAACAAGTTGTTCGGGCATGCGAATGGTCAGGGTCGCCAGTGGCGGACGTCGCGAGCCGTCGCGGACCCGGTTGAGAATCCGCGAGGTCTCGACGACGGCACCGACTTCGGCTACCAGGAGTTCGACTGAGGTCGCGGGACCCGGAGAGTTGTCGCTGAGGATTCGCGTCATTGGCTGAGATAGGGTCGCGGGGATGTCACTCATACGGCGAACTGCGAGGTGCACTCATGATCGAACAACCGTCTTTGGGGCACCGAGATTCCCAGCGCTACGTCGCCATCGCGACGGCCATCACGATGGACGAGTTCGACGTCGTCGAAGGTCTCACCGGTGAGGTGTTCGCGTGGCTGGAGCGAAAGGGTGTGGCTCCTTCGGGACCAGCGTTCACTCGTATCGTGACGAGCGACATGAGCGCCAAACTCGACATTGAAGTTGGCGTAGCGGTGGACGCGTCGCTCACCGGTGAC
>CALGFJ010000276.1 GCA_937881055.1 uncultured Acidimicrobiaceae bacterium
ATGGCACTCGAGAAGCCGCAGTGGAAAGAACTGTTCAGTGAGGTCGTCACCTCGGGACTGTGCACCGGCTGCGCGGCCTGTGTCGTCGCCTGTCCCCACCCGGTGCTCGACTACGAAACCGCCAACGGCGTCTACAGGCCCTTCCACCTCGACATCGACGGCGGCCCCGAGGACTGCACCCACGGGCAGAAGGGCTGCACCATGTGCACGCGGGCTTGTCCCCGCTTTCGCAACTGGGAGTCCGAGATCGACACGCACAAGTTCGCCCGCGAACGAACCGACGATGAGGTCTGGGGCGTCGGCGACGTGCTCCTCGCGCGCGCCGTGGATGAGT
Source organism: uncultured Acidimicrobiaceae bacterium (assembly GCA_937881055.1). Taxonomy (GTDB): domain Bacteria; phylum Actinomycetota; class Acidimicrobiia; order Acidimicrobiales; family RAAP-2; genus RAAP-2. The sequence continues at coordinate 335 of CALGFJ010000276.1, forward strand.
CACTCGTCGAGAACGGTCAAGACGGCGGCTTCGTCTCGGCATTGCTGATCTACGCGCTGGAGAACGACGTCATCGACGCCGCCCTCGTCAGTGGTCTGGAGGGCGACGGCTCGACGTGGCGAGCGGTGCCGCGCGTGGCGCGCACCCGCGCCGACGTGATCGAGACCGCGAAGTCGCGCTACACCTATAGCGCGAACCTGCTCGCGTATCCCGAGGCGGCCGAGGGCGGCGCCGAGCGCATCGCGCTGGTGGGCATGGGCTGCATGGCGTCAGCGCCGGGGGCGATGCAGTCACGCAAGGCCGGCAAGCTCGCGCGCCGACTCTGTCTCACCATCGGCCTGATGTGCTCCAAGACCTTCGACGACTCGATCTTCGAAGAGCTCTTCGAAGCGAAGTACGCGATCAAGCGTGCCGACATCTTGAAGATGAACATCAAGGGCGTCTTCCAGATCTGGACCCGCGACGGCCACTTCCACGAGGTGCCGTTGAAGGAGGCCCACGCCTACACGCGAGAAGGCTGTAAACTCTGTCCCGACTTCGCCGCTGAACACGCCGACATCTCGACGGGCGGCATCGGCGCCTACGGCGACTGGACGCTCGTCATCGTGCGCACCGACCAGGGCCGCGAACTGATGAACGCCATGAAGGAGAACGGACTGATCGAGACGCGCCCCGGCGACGACGATCCCGGTGCGGTGGCGTTGTTGCACAAATTGGCCGTCGTGTCAAGAAAACGCTGGCCGGACACCGCGCCGGCGGGACCGCGGCGCATCCCAGTCGCCATCAACTAGTCGGCCGTTCCCCCTCGGGAAAATACGCTGGTGAAATGGCAAAGCAAAAAGGCTCACCCGCAGTTTCATTCCGAGGTATCTCCTAGACGCCGACATCTGTTGGCGTTTTGGTTGACGTTTCGTCGGGGTGAGCCGTTGCATCAAGGATCTGATGCTCTGGTCTTACCTCCCCTCCACGTCCAGTAACGGAGCTTGTCCCCGCCAGGCCTTGTCGGGCCAGGTTGATTGCCGCATTCACGTCGCGGTCGATGCTGAGGCCACAGGCCTCGCAACAGAACACCCGTTCATCAAGGGACAGTTTGGCTTTCACTGTTCCACATTGACTACAGGTCTTCGATGAGGGGTAAAACCGATCGGCCTTCACGAGCGTCGATCCGTACCACGCCGTTTTGTATTCGAGCTGGCGCACGAACTCGCCCCATGCAGCGTCACTGATGTGCTTCGCCAGCGAGTGGTTCTTAAGCATGCCCGCCACGTTGAGATCTTCAACCACGATGACGTCGAAGTCCTTGGCGAGACGCGTCGTGGTCTCGTGTATCAAGTTCCTGCGAGAGTTGGCTACGCCAGCGTGAACCTTCTGCACTCGTGCGTTGGCCCTCTTCCACCGGTTCGACGGCGCGACGCCTTTGCACGGTCCCTGCCGTCGAGAGGCGATCCTCTGAGTGTGGGCGAGCTTCGTTTCAGCTGAGACTAAATGTCGCGGATTGGCGACCTCGAGTACGGGGGTGCCGTCGGGTGTGGCTCCGGCGTAGAGAGTGGAGAGTCCTACGTCGATACCGATCACACGATTCGGTGGACGGGTCTGCGGGATTTGACGCTGGACATCTACGGTAAAGGAAATGGCCCAACGGTCGGCGCGTTCGGAAATGGTCGCGGCCAGGATCCGCCCCGTGCCGCGCTCCACATGGCGATAGAGCTTGCGCATTGATTCGTAGGTTTTCACCTCTCCGATTCGAGAAATGCGCACGTGATGAGAGTCGGCGAGGCGCACGGCGTGGTTCCTGAACCGCACCGAGCCACCTCGAGTCTTCGCCTTGAAAGTGGGAAACTTGGCGTTCCCATTGCGCCAGCTGGTGAACGCGTGACTTAGTCTCTGCGCGGCGTCGTTATAAGTGCTGACGCCATTCTCTGACCACCAAGGGGCCAACTCATCGCGCTTTTCGGCCCAGAGGTAAAGCAAGTCGAAGTGGCTGGTCCCGAGGTAGTCCTCACTGGGGAGCACCCTTCCGGCCTCCTTCTCGATTCGGTTTGCATCCCAGTTCGACTTCACCAGTCCCAGGAGCGCGTTGTACGCGAAGCGTGAACCGCCAAAATGGCTGCGCAGTAAGGAGACCTGCAGAGGCGTGGGGTCCAAGGCGAAGCGGTAGGCCTGGGTCAAGTTAGTTTTCGAACTGGAGATTCTCTCTTGAACGGACATGGTCACTGAGCCAGTATCGACACCGGATGTGACATTTGCCTTACTCCTGCACCAACGAACAATGCCGACAAGAGTCCGTTTAACTTGTAAGTGTGCCTCCTCGTCCGACCTTCACGACGGTGCTCCTCGTGCGCCACGGCGTCACCGAGTCGACCGGCATCATCTTGCCGGGTCGCACGCCGGGACTGCACCTCTCCGAGCGAGGCGTCGCGCAGGCCGAGCAGGTCGCGCAACGACTGACCGAGCTTCCTCGCAAGCCCGTCGCGCTCTACGTCTCGCCACTGGAGCGCACGCGCGAGACGGCCGCGCCGATCGCGAGAGCGCTGCGTCTTCGTCCCCAGGTGAATCGCGGCTTGCTGGAATGCGACTTCGGCCTCTGGACCGGAAAGAAGTTGAACCTGCTCGCGAAGAAGCCGGAGTGGCGTGCCGTGCAGCACGCCCCCAGCACGTTCCGCTTTCCCGAGGGCGAATCGTTCACCGAGATGCAGCTGCGGATCTGGACGACGTTGGAGCGAATCGCGGCCAAGCACCGCAACCGCACGGTCGTCGTCGTGAGTCACGCCGACCCGATCAAGGCCGCCGTCACGTACGCCCAGGGCGTGCCGCTCGACCTCTTCCAGCGAACGGTGATCTCGACCTGTTCGATCAGCGCCATCGGCTTCACGAACTCAACGCCCATCGTGCTGAGCGTCAACAACACCGATTCCTTGAAGGACCTCGCGCCCTCATGAACTACGTCTTCGCCAACCCCGACAAGGTGATGGTCGGCGTGCGCGGCGAGGTCGGCAATCGACTCTTTCTCCTGCAGGCGCGCGAGGGACGTCGACTCGTGATCGTGAAGTGCGAGAAGCTGCAACTCGCGGCGCTCGCCGAATGGCTCGCCCAAGTGATCGGCCAATTGGGACGACCGGACCATCTCCCGGACGACCTGTCCCTCGAGCCGGAGTACGAATCGGACTTCGTGGCCGGTGACATCGCCGTCGCGATCGACGAGGACGAGAACACGATCGAGGTCACCTTCGAGTCGCTCGAGGGAGAGGACGAACTGGTGCTGACGCTGACGCCCGAGTGGGCCGGCGGCCTGGCCATCGCCATCGCGCGACTCGTCGAGGCCGGTCGCCCGACCTGTCCGCTCTGTGGGGGACCACTGGATCCCAAGGGCCACGACTGTCCGCGCACGAACGGCCACGCTCCGCCGATCCGATAAATCGATGAACCGCGAAGAACAACACACGTTGCTATTAAAGGGATCCATCGAGGTGGAGGGCCGCGTCGTCGCCTCCTCGAACCAGGCACTGTTGGTGACGGTGTCCCTCGACGGCGTCGAGGGACAGGCCTGTTACAAGGCCGAGGCCGGGGAGCGACCGCTGTGGGACTTCCCCGACGGGCTCTGGCGCCGCGAGGTGGCGGCCTACGAACTCGACGTCGCCTTGGAGAGTGACCTCGTGCCCACGACCGTCGGGCGCGAGGACGGTCCCTTCGGCATCGGATCGCTGCAGTGGTGGGTCGACGACAACGACGAGGACCACTACTTCACGCTGCGCGACGATCCGAGGTTCCGCGAGTGGTTCGGTGAACTGGCGGCCTTCGACGTCGTCGCCAACAACGCCGACCGCAAGTCGGGGCACGTGATCTTCGACGGTGAACGTTGTTGGGCCATCGACAACGGACTGTGCTTCCACGAAGAGGACAAACTTCGCACCGTCATCTGGGAGTACGCCGGACTCGACGTGAACGCCCATCTGCTCGAGCGCATCGACCGCTTCGCCAATGGCGACACCGGCCACGTGGGCGACTGGCTCAACCCGATTGAACTCGCGCTCGCCCAGACCCGCGCACGGGGACTCGTGGAGAACGCCACCTACCCAGTCCCGGACAGCGGCGCGGACTGGCCGCCGTACCCGTGGCCGTTGATCTAGAGGGTGGCGCGCTCGGCGTCGTGATCGGGCACGCCGGATTCGAGTAACCCGAGGGTGAGGATCGCGCCGACGCCGAAGAAGACCGCGGCCCACCAGAACGCGACGGCGTACCCGTGCAGCGTGGCGAGCACCTCGGCGTGGTGCACGGCGACCTTGCGGCTGAAATGAGTGGTGAGCGCGACGGGCACGCCGTTGGCCCGGGCCGTCACCGAAACCGCGATGGTGTTGAGGAGCGCCACGCCCATCGATCCACCGATCTGCTGGGTGGTGTTCACGAGGGCCGAGGCCGCACCGACGTCGCTGGGGCGCACGCCGGCCGTGGCGCTGGCGATGGCCGGTGCGAAGATGAGTCCGAGTCCGAGACCGGTCACCACGAGGCCCGGCAGGACGTTCGAGAAGTAGTCGGCGTTGGGCGTCAGTCTGGTGAAGAGCACCATGCCCATCATCGAGAGCAGCATTCCAGTCGGCACCAGCGGTCTCGGACCGTTCACCGCGAGCAGCCGGGCGCTCGCCGCGAACGCCGAGAGCGCGATGGCGCCCACGAGTGGCAAGAAGGCGACGCCGGTGCGAAGGGGCGAGTACCCGAGGGTTCCTTGCAGGTAGTACGCGAGGAAGAGCGTGATCCCGAATATCCCGATGCTCGTGAGAAAGAGCGCGACGAGTGATCCTCCGCGAACCCGATTGAGCAACAGGCGAAGCGGCAGCAACGGATGCTTGGAACGCTGCTGCCAGCG
>CALGFJ010000277.1 GCA_937881055.1 uncultured Acidimicrobiaceae bacterium
CCCTTGGCGACGTACATCAGTCGGATCTTCGTGGGCTGTTCGCCCAGTTTGGCTTTACACAGGGCGGCGTAGAGTTCGGCGTTGGCGAAGGTCTGGGAGTCGTAGTTGCGGTTGGGCAGGCCGCCGGTCTTGTAGTCGACGATGGTGAGGAATCCGTCGTCGTCGCGGTCGAGCCGGTCCAGGATGCCAAAGAGCGGTGCCCCGTCGACGGTCGCGCCGAGACGCAGTTCCACGCCCTCACTCGTGACCGACGTCGGATCCTCCATATGGAAGTACGTCGTGATGATCTCTTCGGTCTCGCTGAGGAGCCGACGCATCATTCCTTCATCCATGGCGATGTCGGATCGCACGTCCTCAGTGAGGATTGCCTCGACGGCCCCGGGCACGAACGCGCGAGCTCGATCGACGGTCCGTTCTTCGGGCGCGAGCTTGAAGAGTTGTTCGAAGACGTGGTGCGCGAAGCGACCTTTCGCCGTGGCGTACGAGGCGGGCTGAGGGATGCGTTCGATCGAGGCGTACTGGTAGCGACGCGGGCAGGTCTGGAAATCGGAGAGTCGTGAGGGGGAGAGGGAGCGTGGTAACTCCTGCGTGAAAGCCATGATCCCACCGTAGAACAGCGCTGTGACGTCGAGTGGTGACCGTGCCAACGACTAGAAATGACGTATGAGACAACGCGCCGTCGTCACCCGTCACGGCCACGTGGTCAGGAGCACACGATGGAACGGCGTGCGAGCCGGTGACGCCGTGGTGGTGGACGGCGTCAAGGAGCGACGTCAGCACTGGGTCTTCGTCGCCCACGTTGTCAACGAGTCGACGAACGACGAGTGGGTGGAAGTGCGCGGTGGCCGTGTCGGCGAAGCCAAGGGACGGTCATTTCGACCGGAGGCTATATACCCAGGTTCTGCGAAGAAGGGCTCTCGCCTAGTGGGAATGTCGCTGGCGGAGGCTCCGCAACTGCCGATCCCTTGACGCGTCCTCGGTCGACTTCGTTGATCTTGCGCGAGAGGATCATCCATAGTCCGGGGGCACTCGCAACCAGGCTGACGACGACGAAATAGGTTCGCACGCCCCACTCGGTCGCCAAGAAACCGGCCAGCACAATGCCGATCGGCGCTAGTCCTAATGAAACGAACCAGTCGACCGAACTCGCTCGACCGAGGAGATCTCGCGGTACCTCGGTTTGCATCATCGACTCCCATATGACGTTGCCGAAAAGGTTCAACGGTGATGCCACGATCGGGAAGATAAGGACCTCCCAGAAATTGGTGGCGAAGCCGATGACGAGGGCCGAGAGCGAAGCAATCGTCCAAACGGTCCACATGACCCGAATACGACGGCGGGGAGTCTTCAGATTCGACGCGACGAGTGCCCCGATAGCGCCCGAAAGACCCATGACGGCAAAGGTGTAACCAACGACCACTTTGCTGTCGTGCAACGTGTGTCGAAGCAAATATGGGATCAGAACGCCCAGGGGACCGAAGATCAACGCATTCGTTATGGCCGCCACAATTAGGCCGCTGCGAAGCCACCGCGTACGACGCACGTAGCGCACGCCTTCTTTGATCTCGGAGAGCATCGAACTCCCGGGCGTTCGTTGGGGCGTCGGGGTCGGATGCATCAAGAACAACGCGCCCGCGGAGACGAGGAAAGTGGCGCAGTCGACACCGATCGCCCAGGAGGCACTCGCAGCGAAGATGACGCCACCGACGGCCGGACCGATCATGCTGCCCATCAGATTGTTCGAGAGTGGACGAACTGCGTTCATAGCTGGCAGCAACTCTTCGGGAACGATCTCCGGCGTGAGCGCCGTCATGGCCGGCATGAAAACCGCATCGAAAGTCCCGAAGAGAACGGCGAACACGAGCAGTTCATCAAACTTCAACTGCCCGGAGGCGATGAGCACGACGAGCACGGCGGTAAGTGCTGCTCGAACGCAGTCCGAGATGAGCAGCAGAATTCGACGAGAGAATCGGTCAACGATGGCGCCGCCCACTAAGAGGAAGATCACCAGGGGCGTCATTCGCGCGGCCACGAACCACGCCAACTTCGATGCACTGTGCGTCGTGTCGAGGACCAGCAGCGTGAGCGCGACAAGCGCGACCCCGTCGCCGAACTGCGAGATGGTTTGGCCGGTCACCAGCAGCCGCGGTTCGCGATGCTTGGCCAATTGCACGAGTGCGACTTTCCTCTTCACCAGAGTCGACTCTAGGCTGTATCGAATTCAGAGCCCTCAGCGCGCGGCCGCGGATGGCTCTTGGCGCACGTTTCACTCGGTATCGTGCTCACTATGGTCCTGGACGTAGAGGATGCGCGGCGTCGCTACCACTTCGCGTTCACCCGCGAAGATCACGACCGGCTACCGTTCTATTCCGCGCTGATGAATGCGCTCGAAGACGATCTCGTCGCCCAGGAGTTGCTGGCGGGCATCCGCGTGGAACAGAGGAATCCGATGCTGGTCCTCGCGACGCTGCATCTCGCCGCACTGCGAGGTCACGCGATGCTGACACCGATCTACCGAGATACTCGAAATGGTGCGGTCACGGATCCCAAGGACGCCGCTCGCCGGGTACTGGCGGTCATTCACGACGAACCGGCATTGATTCGTTCGGAGTTGCATCGCACGACGCAGACCAACGAGCCGGGTCGCAACGCCGTCTTCCAGAGCGTCATCGCGCTCATCGCGCGGCGAGGCTTCACGTCGATCAATCTTGTGGACGTCGGAACTTCGGCGGGCATCAACCTCCACTTCGACCAATTCCCGGTGCGCGAAACAGATGACGACGATCCCTTGACGTTGGTTTGTCACGACGAAACGCCGGTTGATCGCTCGCTTCGACTTCCCGACGTTCACTCCCGCGTCGGTATCGATCCTTCGCCACTGAACCTCTCCGTCGACGACGATCGACTGT
>CALGFJ010000278.1 GCA_937881055.1 uncultured Acidimicrobiaceae bacterium
GCCACGTGACTTCGAAGGCCTCGAGCAGCTCTTGTTGGAGCGTGCGGTTCTCGATCGGCACTTGGACTTCAACCCGGCGATCGAGGTTTCGCTCCATGAGGTCCGCCGAACCGAGCCAAATCGAGAACTCCGGCTCCCCGGGTGTGCCAAAGATGAGGATCCTCGAGTGCTCGAGGAACTCGCCCACCAAACTGTGCACGGTGATGTTCTCGGAGAGTCCGGCGACGCCCGGTCGCAAGGAGCACAGCGTGCGGACCTCGAGACGGATCTCCACGCCGGCCGAACTCGCCTCGTAGAGGGCATCGATGATCGTGGGGTCGGTGAGACCGTTGACCTTGATCGCGATCCGCCCCGCGCGCCCCCGTTCTCTCTGAAGTTTGATGAGCTCGATGACTCGCGTTCGTGTCGAGAGGGGACTCACCATGATCTTCTTGTATTTCCCGATGCGCGAGAAGCCGGTGAGGAAGTTGAAGAGCTCGCCCACGTCGTCGGTGATCGCCGGGTCACACGTCAACAGTCCGAAATCCTCGTAGGTTCGAGCGGTCTTGCCGTTGTAGTTGCCGGTGGCGATGTGGACGTAGCGCGCCGTCGTGTCGCCTTCGCTTCGCAGCACCAGGGCGGTCTTGGAGTGCGTCTTGAGGCCCACGATGCCGTAGACCACGTGGACGCCCGCGTCTTCGAGGGCTTTCGCCCATTCGATGTTGGCCGCTTCGTCGAAACGGGCCTTCAACTCGACGAGCGCGGCGACCTGCTTGCCCTGCTCGGCCGCGTGGATCAACGACGCGACGATCGGTGAATCACCGGAGGTGCGATACAGCGTCATCTTGATGCCGACGACCTTCGGGTCCGACGCCGCCTGCGCGACGAACATCTCGACGGAGTCGGTGAACGACTCGTACGGGTGGTGCAACAAGATGTCGTCTTCTCGAATCGCCGCGAAGATGTCGCCGACGTGCTCACCGTCGAGGAGCCGTCGCGGCGTGATCGGTGACCAACCTTCACCCTTGAGATCGGGACGGTCGATGGCGTTGAGACTCCAGAGATCGTGGAGCCCGAGTGGCGCGTCGGTGATGTACACGTTGGACCGTTCGAGTTCCAACTGGTCGACGAGGAGATCCAAGAACTCCGGCGACATCCCGCTTTGGATTTCGACGCGCAGTGCTTCGCCGAAACGGCGTCGGCGCAGTTCCACCTCGAGGGCCACGAGCAGGTCGTCGGCCTCGTCCTCTTCCAGCGTGAGGTCGGCGTTTCGCGTGACGCGAAAGAGGTCTGCGCGTCCGACCGTCATACCGGAGAAGAGCCGACCGAGGTTCGAGGTGATGAGGTCTTCGAGCAGGCACCACTGGGTCTCGTTGGCCTGGAGGAAGCGCGGCAGTGAGTTCGGAACCTTCACGCGCGCGCTGCGTTCTTCACCAGTGACGTCATCACGTACGTACACGGCGATATTGAGCGAGAGATTGGAGATCATGGGGAACGGATGTCCCGGATCGACGGCCAATGGCGTGAGGACGGGGTACACGTTCTCGTCGAAGTACTTCGTCATTCGATCATGATCGTCACCGCTCAGTGAACTGAACGGAACGATGGCGATGCCGCTCAGCGCCAGTTCCGGCAAAAGGACGTCCAGCACGAGACGATCTTGACGTTCCACCAGGGCGAGGACCCGCTCGCGAATCGATTCGAGCTGTTGGCGCGGACGGACGCCGTCGATGGACGCGGTTTGCACACCGGCGGCCACTTTGTCTTCGAGGCTCACGACGCGTACCTGAAAGAACTCGTCGATCATGTCGGCGAAGATTGCGACGAATTTGCACCGGTCGAGGATCGGCAACATGTGATCATCGGCGAGGTCGAGCAGTCGCGCGCCGAACTCCAAACGCGACAGTTCGCGACTCGAAAACCTCTCCGGTCCGAACGAACGGACGTCGATGACCAGCGCGCCCGAATCCTCGGCGTCTATGAGATCCATTCATACATGGTACGACTATCGTTGTTTCGTGGCGAGACACGCGAATACGGTTGTAGCCCCGGCCAAGCGCCCTTCCGTCACCAGAGTGTCACAAGGTCGTCTCACAGAACTCGGTCTATTGATCCTCGCGTGGGTCATCGTCAGCTCGTTCTACGTGCTGGCGTCACTCGGCGCGAAGGGGCACCTCCCCGATCGGCTCGGCGTATTCTTGACGTCGATCATCGCCATCTC
>CALGFJ010000279.1 GCA_937881055.1 uncultured Acidimicrobiaceae bacterium
CGCCAAACTCGACATTGAAGTTGGCGTAGCGGTGGACGCGTCGCTCACCGGTGACGATCGCTTCATCGTGGGTGCGATTCCGCCTGGATCGTACGTCACGGTGTTCTACTCCGCCGAAAATCAGGAGGACCACATCCAGGCGAACGTCGTCATCCAGGCCTGGGCCGCCAACGAGGGTTTGGAATGGCAAATGGATCGCAGTGGTGACGTCGAGAAATGGGGCGGCCGATTCGAGTTCTTTCGCGCCGACAAATCCAGTGACGGCCGCCAGGTCTTCGAACTCACGTACCAAGTGACTGACAACGCCGACTCGACGTCGCACTGACCTCGGGTCACTGTCCGACCGTGGCCGGCCCCACACTCCAAGGTGAACGTCAGCTCTTCGATCCGGTATCGCGACTCGCGCGTTGGGCGACTCTGATGAACGGTGTCGGGTTGGGGCGCTCGGTACACTAACCCCAATGTCGCGCCGCTTGGTACCCCTCTTGACGCTCACCGTGCTGGGCGTGCTGACGCTCGCGGCGCTCACTCTTTCGGTCAACACCGACAAAGCGGCGCACATCGTGACCTCGTATCATCGGGCGAAGCCGCACTATCCCGGCAATCCCTACGGCGCACCGGAGTACGGCTTCGGCGGTTATTCGAGCAATCGACTCACGACCGAGATCGGCGCGCAGTGGCGCGTTCCGAAGATCTCCCCCCAGTCCTCCGAGGGCAACGCGACGACCTGGATCGCGGTCCAGAACGACCTGCGCCAGTTCATCCAACTCGGGACGTTCGAGAACAAGACCAACGGAGTCGCCCAGTACCAGATCTTCTGGAGTGACGTCACCGTGAGTTTCCACCCGCAACAGCTCCTCGAAGTGAACGCCGGTGACCTGATCAACTTCAAAATGGTCCAATCCTCGCGCGGGTGGCGACTGAGTTTCGACGACCTCACCGAGACGACGCACGAGACGATCACGATCCCCTACGCCCGCGGCTCGGTGTTCATGTCCGCGCAGTGGATCCAGGAGGATCCGACCATCGGCGGTCTCTCGACCCACCTCCCCTACCCCTCGATCGCGGCGCCGACGTTCGCCCACATGACCCTCGACAACCGGTCACCGCAACTCGCGCGCAATGACGGCCAGGTGCTCTCGACGGCCGACGGTGTGTTCCTCGTCCCCTCGTTGGTGCACCGCGACCAGTTCACGTTCACCAACGCGACCGGTCCGGCGCGCCAGTACCTGCAAGACGTCTTCGCGTTCAACGCGGCGCTCTACCCGCTTCAAATCGACGTGTTCTACAACCGCTCGCCCAGTAAGGCCGTGCTGCGACACATCCAAGCGACGCTGACCACGTTGGACGTGAAGCTGAAGACCCAGACGTGGCCCACGAACCTGTTGACCTCGGTGAAGGGCGACGCGACGGCGGTCGACGCGTACGTGAAGCTCTTCGGACATTTCACGGTCTCGCCCAAACCCATGAGTGAGACGGAACTCCAACAACTCGAGACGATCCCGCTCCACTACGACCCCGTCATCGACCAGCTGCGCTTTCAGTTGGGGTTGCCCCCCGGTCGCTAGGACGTCGACGCATCGTCGGTGGCAGAATCGACGGATGAACGTCGAACTGATTGACTCGGTCGAGGAGTTCATCGCCTTGACCACGTCGTTTCGCGCCGCGGACCCCTTGCGCACGAACGTGATCGGCAGTGTCGCACTCGCCGTATCGACGGGTCGCACGATCTATGACGGATGTCACTGGTGGATAGTGCGCGACGACGATCGTCACGTCGTCGGCGTCGCCATGCGCACGGGTCCCTTCAACATGGTCGTCCCTCCGATGCCCGTCGACGCCGCCCGGGCCCTCGGTCGCAGTGTCGCGATGCTCGACGACACCCTCCCGGGCGTCACGGGGTCCGCCAGCGTCTTGGACGCGCTGATCGAGGGATACGTCGAGTCGCAGAGTCGCGGTTCGTCCAGAACGCCGCGAGAACGTCGTCGCGACCTCCTCTATGAATTGGAAGACCTCGTCACGCCCGACGTCGAAGGTTTCGGTAGAGCGGCGCGAGCCGAGGAGATCGTCGCGGTGGCGATGATGTACGTCGAGTTCAACCGCGAAATCGATCACCCGGCGCTGTCACTCGCCGACGCCCTCGTGGGGGTGAACAAATCGGTCGGGGCCGGTTCGATCTTCTGTTGGGAGGTGTCGGGAGCGATCGTCGCGATCGCCGGACACGCGCCCGTCGTCACCACCGAGTCGACCGTCATCGCTCGAGTCGGTCCGGTCTTCACGCCCGCGCAATGTCGACGCCAGGGCTACGGGAGCGCGGTGACGGCCCACGTGACCCGTCACCTCTTAGAACGAGGCGCGCGCGTCATGCTCTTCACCGACGCCGCCAATCCGACGAGCAACGGCATCTACCGAGAGATCGGGTACCGGCTGGTCGACGAGTTGATCGAAATGGAATTGGAATAAGTGACGCCTCACTGGCGTCACTGCGTCGAACTATTGACCGGTCTTCACGACGCTCGGGTCGTTCGTCCACGCCTCGTGCTGGGCGTCGGTCGCGGGGGTGGTCTCGTCGGGCAGCATCACGGCGATCGAGTCACGCACTTCGTAGATGACGCGCCGGCGCGGGTTGTAGAGCACGTTCTCACTCGGCACGTAGAGCAGCTCTTCGTGATCGACGGGGTCTTCGAGCAACGCCAGTAAGAAACTGTCGAGCGCCATCGCTACTTCCCTTCCTTCGATTCGACCACTGGTGCGAACCGGTCTGCGGCCCTTGGTGGACCCTTAGAAACCGTAGTCGACCTACGGGGCGTCACGCGGCGGGGTCGTCACGGGACGGCGCTCGACGAGCCAGCACGCGGCGCCGTATGTAGAAGTAGATCGCGACGAGACCGGCCAAGGACGTGAGGTCGGTGATGACATTGCCGATCGTGAGCATCGGGGTGCTCCCGTAGACCATGGTGACGTCATTCGAGGTCGGGATCACGACCATCAGGTTCGGGCTCACCCGATACGGTCCCGTGGCGCCGGTCGCGTGCCAGCGCGGGAAGTACGAGATCTTGACGAGCACCGGCACCCCGACGCGACTCACGTGGAACGAGATCGACTGCAGTCCCACGTTGATGTGGCTCACCGTGACCTTGGGCAGCGTCGTCTTCATGTCCATCGTGTTGACGCTCGTCGCCGTCGGCCAGTTCGACGGCCCGCTCGTCGCCGCGACGGTCCCCCACAGTTTCGGATCGAGCCACCAGGTCGTGTTGGCCAGCAACCACCCGACGCGGCTCGTCGTGTTGGCGACAACATTCGGCAGGCTGGTGAGCGCTTGGACCATGGGACTCGACGCGACCTTGTAGATGCGCCAGGTGTCCCCGGGCGACGGCCACGCCTTCGTCGAGGCGATCAGCGTGAGTGCGCGATCCTTGTTCGCCTCCTTGATGACGGCCGGGGAGAACGCGACGTAGTAGCGCACGCCGAGCATCTGCAGGTGCTCTACGCCGAGCGTGACGTCGAGGGGGCCGTAGGGCAGGCCGACCATCGGATTGCTGGGCGCGACGCTCAGCTCGGCCTGGTCGAGGAAGTGATACGGCGTCGTCGCCGAGGACTCGAAGTAGAGCCCTTCCATGGAGTCGATGCAGTTGTTCGTCCAGTACGGCATGAGCATCAGCGCCTCGGGCGTACCGAAGCGGTCCTGGTCCGCGTTGTACTCCCACATCGCTCGACCACAGCCGTACTCCTTGCCGACCTTCGCCATGGTCGTCATCAGGTCGTTGTACTCGGGCCACCCGGACTTGGCCTGATAGCCCGAGTAGTTCCACTGCGCCCACGCCGAGACCTGGTTACCGGTCGTCGTGAGACTGAGGGCCGAGGCGACCGGCGGTATGAGACCGGGCACCGTCGTCGCGAGCCCGAGGACGAGGATCGCGACCGTCGCGCGCACGCTGCGCCGGTCCCAACGAGTGGCGTCGTCTTCCACCTCGTCGTCCTCGCCCCGGAACGACGACGCGACGAAGGTGTCCTCGTTGGCGGCGTGAGCGTCCTCGACGGGAACCACGGCGGCACCGGTCGCCGCCTCGTGCGCGAAGCTGAAGCGGCTCTCGCCGATCTGCACGGAGATTCGACCGAGTTTGTTCGGGACCCGGTGCGCCCAGCGCGCGAGCACGTAGCCGAAGAGCCAACCGGCGCTCAGGTGAATGGTGATGTACCAGAACGGGACGAGTCGCTCATTCCAGATGACGTTCTGGGGGTCGAAGACGAACGCGCCGATCGAGAGCACCGTCAACGTCGTGAGGATCATGCCCAGGCGGTCGCGGACCCAGAAGGCCACGATCAGCGCGAAGATCGCGAGGATGATGACCCACCGGTCACCGGCCGCGCCGCCCGTCGCGGTGAACCAACCGAGCTGGGTGAAAATATCGTGCAGGGTCTTGACCGAGTCGTTGGTGTAGCCCATCGAGTTCGTGTACTTCTGGCTCGTGATGAAGGACGTCAGCCACCACGCCGAGAGCCCCGCGGAGATCAGCCCGGCCACGACAGCGAAGCGCAGTGGTCGCGCGTAGTCGCCCGTGACCTCGAGGTCGTTGGGGTCCCCGATGCCGCGACGTTGGAGCAGTTCATAGACGACCAGGACGAGCACGGCCTCGATCGTGAAGAACCACGGCAAGATGTGGGCCGCGAGCGTCGCGCTGAGCGCGATCGCCGCGAGCCAGTAGCCGCGTCCGGTGCGAACCCCGCGCGCGAAGAGTCCGATCGTCAAGAGGCTCAACGCGAGCGACAGGGAGAACGCGTACTCCCCCGCCATCGAGGAGAACAGGTTCCCGCCGTCGATCGTGAACGAGGCGTCGAAGAGGAACGGCAATGTCGCGACCGCCAGTGCCGCCGGGATCGGGCGCGGCGCCTTGAAGAGTCGACCCATCATGTAGGCGGTGATCGGCATGAGGACCGAGCCCAGGATCGTGGCGAGCTTGAAGGCGACGGCGAAGCCGATGATGTAACTACCCCAGTAGGCCAGGATGTCGGGCAGCACGAAGTAATAGGTGTAGGCCGGCATCCCGGCGAACCAGCCGGGATACCACGGCGTCAGATTCAAGGGGTTACCGACCGAACGGAGGTAGGCCGGCACCACCAAGTGCGATCCGGTGTCCCCGCCGGTCAGGAGCGTGTTGGAGAAGATCAGCGACGGATGCAACTCGAACATCGTGACGAAGATGACCGCGATGATGACGAGCGCATCGGTGCGGGCCCCGGACGTGTTATGGCGCTCGATCCAGTCGCGCATCAATGTCCCGAGCGCTGGTGGACGAGTGCGGCGATCGCGACGCCGTTAAAGGACATGTGGGTCACGATGCTCGGTATCAGACGCTTGGTTCGCCACACCAACGTCGCCAGCACGATGCCGAGCACGAACAGCCCCGCGAACTGCAGTGGTTCGGCGTGGGCGACGGCGAAGAGCGCCGCACTGAGTGCGACACCGAAGATCACGCTCGCACGAGAACCGCCCCAACGGCCGCCCTCGCTCAACGCACGAAAGATCACGCCACGAAAGAGCCATTCCTCCATTATCGGGGCCAACAGCACGGTCATCACGATCAGCAAGACGAAACTCACGCCGAACACCGAGCCGAACAGGTGGTTCACCGGGCCGTTCAGGTGTCGCACGTGAAACGGACTGTAGAGCGCGTCGACAAAGAACTGGCAGCCGACGCCGAGGGCCACGTAGAACACGTCGGTCGCTTGGACGCGCCACTGGCTCGGCAACGCGCGCAGGTTGCCGTAGGCGTAGGCGTAGTAGATCGCGATGCCAAAGCCAGTCCAGAGCCCCAGCAGTCCGAGCGCGTTCGCCCACCAGGGAGGTGAGCTGACTTTCGCGAGCGCGCTCAGTCCACCCGGGTAGTGGGCCAGCGAAGCGCCCACGAGTTCGAAGAGCGAACCCAGGATCTGTCCGGCGAGGAAACCGATGAGGCCCGCCAGCACGATTGCCACCACACGCGGTCGCTCGACTGATTCGGCGTCGATCAGAGAATCCACAAACAATTACCCTAATCTGCGCTCACTTTTCCACAGGTGCAAGTTCACCTGTTGCAGTTCACCTCTAGTCTGGTCTGGTGAGTATGCCTCCTGAAGAACCGTCGGGCTACAAGAAGTACATGCCGGGCGGTGAGAAGCCCATGGCGCCCGACGCCCGTCGACGACTCCTGACGATCGGTGCCGTCGCCTTCGTCATCGGCATCTTCATCATCCCGTCGCTCTTCAAACACAGTGTCGTGAAGACAATCTCGTACTCGACGCTGCTGCGCGACGCCAGCCATCAAAAGGTCGACACGGCCGTCATCAACACGACGTCGGGTGTGATCACCGGCCAGCTGACGAATGGCGTCAACTACACGTCGAATGGCCCGTCGACTCCTATCGCCGCCGATATCACAAAGTTACGCACGACCGACAACGTGGCGGTGACCTTCTCGAATCCGTCAAGTCTCCTCGCCGCGCTGCTGCCGTACTTAATCTTCGTGTTGCTCTTCGTGGCCTTCATGGTCTTCATCTCTCGCCAGGCCCGAAGTCAGATGACCGGCATGATGTCGGTCGGTCGCTCCAAGGCGAAACAGTTCAACCAGGATCGTCCGAAGACCACCTTCTCCGACGTCGCCGGGTACTTCGGTGTCAAGCAAGAGATCAGTGAGATCGTCGAATTCTTGAAGACGCCGGGACGTTACAAAGATATCGGCGCGTTGATCCCGAAGGGCATCTTGCTCGTCGGTCCACCCGGAACCGGCAAGACGATGCTCGCGCGAGCCGTGGCCGGCGAGGCGGGCGTGCCCTTCTTCTCGGTCTCGGGATCTGACTTCATGGAGATGTTCGTCGGCGTCGGGGCCAGTCGCGTGCGCGACCTCTTCGCCACGGCGCGCAAGCAGGCGCCGGCCATCGTCTTCATCGACGAGATCGACTCGATCGGTCGCAAGCGCGGCGCCGGGCTCGGCGGCGGTCACGACGAGCGCGAGCAGACGCTGAACCAGATGCTCAATGAGATGGACGGCTTCGACCCTTCCGAGGGCGTGGTCGTCATCGCCGCGACGAACCGTCCTGACGTCCTCGACCCGGCCCTACTGCGACCGGGCCGTTTCGACCGCCAGATCGTGGTTCCCCTGCCGGACTTAGACGAACGCCTGCCGATTCTCCAGGTCCACTCGAAGAATAAACCGCTCGACCCCTCGGTTTCACTGGAGATGGTGGCGCGCGGCACGCCCGGCATGAGCGGCGCCGACTTGGCGAATCTGGTGAATGAGTCGGCCCTGCACGCCGTTCGCCGTCACTCCTCGACGATCGGCATGGAGGACTTCGAGTCGGCGCGCGACCGGGTCATGATGGGTCA
>CALGFJ010000280.1 GCA_937881055.1 uncultured Acidimicrobiaceae bacterium
AAGGAACGTTGGGGCACGTCAGTGCAGACGTTCAAGTCTTCGGCGAACGTCGACGTCCGTGCCGGGGCGACGTCGAAACCGTGACCCGGCGTAGTTCGAACCCTGATCTTCCAAGGACTTTTCTGTGCTTTCACGGCCGACTTCTCCCAGATTGTCGTTCCAATCGCGGTCTCCGTCTCCCCAGGCGTTTTTGGTGCCGGTCTCGACCGAGATCCACCAGATGTTCCCGTGACGAATCACGTGGTCGCCCGGCTCATCGGCCGGACCCGCCCGCGGTCAACGGGAAGCCCTATATTCGCGATTGACCGCGCGAACCGAGTCCCTTTACAACTTCTGATGCGTTCATCATGGCTGCATCAAGTGCATCGTCGACCGAGCCGTCGCGAAGGCGCACTGCTAGATACGCCCCGGTGGCGGCGTCTCCCGCTCCCGTCGTGTCGATGACGTCGGCGCTCGACGACGTCACGCTGTAATCAACGCCGTCGCGACGCGCTCGAGCACCGTGCTCGCCAAGTGTGACAATGACCTCGTTGAAGTCGAGCGACAAGCGATGTACAGCTTCGACCACCTCAGCACAGCTCGTTAGGACCAGGGCCTCTTCTTCGTTGGCGAAGAGCATGGAGGCGCCTCGCGCCGCCTCCAAGAAGAGCGCCGGTGACATCGCAACGAGCGGAGCGGCCGAGCACACATCGACGGAGGTCGATCGTCCGAGCTCTTGGGCCGCTGCGAGGGCAATGCGACCAACGTCGATTGTTCGTGGATCGAGCAAGGTGTAGCCAGAAACGTGCAGGTGATCGAATGGTCGCTCGAGCTGTTCCTTGACGTGCTCGATCCCGAGCTTGGAGTTCGCGCCTCGGTCCGTCAGCATCGCGCGTTGGCCGGCAGCGTCGACTACCGCGACAACAACACCCGTGGTCGTTTCTGTTCGCTCGAGGGCTACGTCGACGCCAACGCGTCGCAGCGTATCTTCGAAGAGCTGTGACGCGAGGTCGTCGCCGCACGCTCCGACGTACGTCACGTGGTGGCCCGATCGAGCGAGTGCTTCAGCCACATTCGCCGCGGATCCGCCACGATTCAACCGCACGCGCGACGGAGTATCACTAGTTGGTGCGATGTGGTCCATCGGCTTCACCGTCACGTCGAGCATGACGTCGCCGATAACAATCACGTTCCGAACGATCACACCCGTTCCCTGGCGATCGCCGCGCTGATTCTCCCGGCCAAGGCCGCGTTCGCCACAACGAGTTCGCGATTCACGGCGACGCTCGCCCCGGCGGTGTAACGAGCAAACTCAGCGAGCAGCACCGGCGTGACCTCTTTGCCGCTCACGCCGAGCGTCCTCGCCCGGTCGAGTGCACTCGAGAGCGCGCGGTCATGCAACTCCACCGAGAGCTCGCTGTGCGGATCGATCGGATTGGCGACAAGAAAACCTGTTCCCGACAGTTCGCAGTGCGCGAGAAACGCTACAGCGGCCTCGGTCTCGTCCGCGAGCGACCAATCCAGAGAAAACCCACTTTCACTCTGATAGAAGCCGGGAAATTTGTCCGTTCGATATCCGGCCACCGGGACTCCCAGCGTGTCGAGTCGTTCGAGAGTCGCTCCGATATCCAGAATCGATTTCACTCCGGACGCGACAACGAGGACCTGATTACGCGACAGGGCAGTGAGGTCAGCCGATTCATCAAAACTGTCGCGAACGTCACGATGAACACCACCGAGACCGCCGGTCGCCATCACCTTGATTCCCACTCGACTCGCAATGCTGATCGTGCCGGCGACGGTCGTCGCACCGTCACCGTGACTCGCGAGGGCCAGTCCGAGGTCACGGGCCGACAACTTGGTCGCGTGTCGATCGGGATCGGCCAACGTTCGCAGTTGCGTGACGCTCAGGCCGACGATCACGTGACCATCGAGCACGCCGATCGTCGCGGGTATCGATCCCGCCTCGCGTACCGCTTCCTCGCACTCTCCGGCGACCTCAAGATTCACCGGAGCTGGGAGTCCCTGGACCACGATCGTGGTCTCCAAGGCGACGACGTTGCCGCCCTTTTCGAGAGTGTTCGCGACTTCGTCGCTGATCACGACCGAGGAGTTTCGAAAGTTAGTCACGCAAGTCGAAGTGTAATCTCTGGTCGTGAGTTCATCGACGGCGATCCCGTGGAAAGAGTTACGTGAACAGGCCCGTCACGCAACGACCACGTCGTACGCACCGTACTCTCACGTCACCGTCGGCGCGTGCGCCATCACGGTCGACGGACGCATCGTCGTCGGGGCCAATGTCGAGAACGCGAGCTACGGACTCACCCTCTGTGCCGAGTGTTCGTTGGTGAGCGATCTCACGCGACTGGGCGGGGGTCGTCTTCGCGCGGTCTCCATCGTCGCCGGCGACGGACAACCGATCGCCCCGTGCGGTCGATGTCGTCAAGTCCTCTTCGAGCACGGCGGCAACGAATTGTTGATCGACGCGGGCGACGGCGTCGATCCCACATCGCTCGGCGAACTCTTGCCCGGGGCGTTCGGTCCGGAGGATCTAGGACTTCGGAGCAATTAGTGGAGTACTTCTCCGCGGTTGACGTGATCACCACCAAACGCGACGACGGCGCGCTGAGTGACGACGCGATCACGTGGATGCTCGACGCGTACGTTCGTGGCGACGTGGCCGAGGAACAGATGTCGGCCCTGCTGATGGCGATCTTCTTCAACGGACTCAGCACCCGAGAGTTGAACACGTGGACCGACCGGATGATTGAATCCGGTGAACGTCTTGATCTACGGGGACTTTCTCGTCCGACCGTCGACAAACACTCCACCGGTGGCGTGGGCGACAAGATATCGCTCATTCTCGCGCCGCTCGTCGCGGCGTGCGGCGCCGCGGTCCCTCAGCTGTCGGGTCGCGGACTCGGTCACACGGGAGGAACGCTCGACAAACTCGAATCGATTCCGGGGTGGCGCGCCTTTCTCTCGAACGACGAGATTCGCGATCAGCTCGACACCGTCGGCGCGGTGATATGCGCGGCCGGCCAGGGACTGGCCCCGGTCGACCGCAAGTTGTACTCACTGCGCGACGTGACCGCGACGGTAGCGTCGGTCCCGCTTATTTCGTCCTCGATCATGTCCAAGAAGATCGCCGAGGGGACGCACGCGCTCGTGCTCGACGTGAAGGTTGGACGAGGCGCCTTCATCAAGACGGTGGAACAGGCCCGTGAACTCGCAACCACGATGGTTCGATTGGGCACCGACCACGGCGTGGCCACGGTCGCTCAACTCACGAACATGAACGCTCCCCTTGGACGCGCTATCGGCAACGCCCTCGAAGTCAGCGAGTCCGTCGAAGTCCTCCAAGGACGTGGGCCGAGCGACGTCCGAGAGTTGACGCTCGCCCTCGCGCGCATCATGGTTGAACTGGTCGGCATCGACGTCGATCCCGCGACGAAGTTGGACGACGGCTCTGGGTACGAGGTCTACCAACGCATGATTCGCGCGCAGGGTGGCGATCCCGATGCCCCGCTCCCCGTCGCACCGTGTCGCGAAGAAGTCGTGAGCACCAAAGACGGCTACGTCCAGTCGGTGGACGCACTCGACGTCGGCATTGCCGCGTGGCGACTCGGCGCCGGACGAGCTCGTAAGGAAGACGCGGTGAGCGCGGCCGCGGGTGTTGAGTGTCTGGTACGTGAAGGCGACGCGATCACCAAGGGCCATCCGATGTTCGTGCTCCACGCCGATGATGAGGCCCATCTTCAACTGGGGCGCGACGCAATCGCTCACGCGGTGGTAGTAGGTGAACGCAGGGTGAACGCCGAGGCGTTGCTGCTGGAACGTATCACCAACTAGTGCACAGGCCTGTTGAGTAACCTCTCTTCATGGCTGTTGCTCTAACGCGTGAAGTGATTCAACGAGCGCCGAAGGTCTTATTGCACGACCATCTGGACGGCGGGCTGCGACCCACGACGGTGTTGGAACTCGCTCGCGAGACGAACTACGCGGGATTGCCGACCAACGACGCCGATGAGTTGCGTGAATGGTTCATCGCCGACACTCCCGGAAGCGACCTCGTACGCTACCTCGAAGGCTTCGCCCACACGATCGCGGTGATGCAATCAAAGGATCACTTGGAGCGTGTCGCCTTCGAAGCGGCCCTGGACCTCGCGCGCGATGGCGTCGTCTACGCCGAGATTCGATTCGCCCCCGAACTGCACCTCGAACAGGGCCTGACCCTGCACGAAGTGGTCGAGACCGTCTTGGCCGGATTCTCTCGTGGCGTGCACGACGCCGCGCTCGAGGACCACCCGATAGTCGTCCGCGCGATTCTCTCAGCGATGCGTCAGGCGAATCTGAGTGAGACGATCGCGGAGTTGGCCGTCGAGTTCCGCGACCGCGGTGTCTGCGGCTTCGACATCGCCGGTCCGGAAGATGGCTTCCCTCCGACGCATCACTTACGCGCCTTTCATCTCGTCCAGCGCGAAGACTTCCACATGACGATTCACGCCGGTGAGGCCTTCGGCCTGCCGTCGATCTGGGAGGCCGTTCAGTTCTGCAACGCCGAGCGACTTGGTCACGGCGTGCGCATCGCCGACGACATCATCGAGAAGGACGGCGAGTACCACCTCGGTCGCCTGGCCAACTTCGTGCGTGACCGACGAATCCCTCTCGAAGTGTGCCCTACGTCGAACGTGCACACCGGCGCCGCCAGCTCCATCGCCACGCACCCGATCGAACTGCTGCGCAAACTTCGCTTCCGCGTGACGCTCAACACCGACAACCGTCTGATGAGCGGCATCTCGATGACGAGTGAGTTCGAGACGTGCGCCGCGACCTTCGGATGGACGCTCGCCGACATGGAGTGGTTGACGCTCAACGCCGCGAAGAGTTCGTTCTATCAATTCGATCAACGTCTCGCAATGATCAACACGGTGATCAAGCCCGGCTACGCCGCGCTTCGTTCAGAGATCCAGTAACGATTCCAGATCGACGCGCACGGCTTCCACTCGTGACGCCGCGAGTCGTCGCTGTTCAGCGAGGGGCGTCGCGTGATCGGGCGGCGACGTGATCTCGATGTACGCCTTCAACTTCGGTTCGGTCCCCGACGGCCGCACGACGACGCGACCGGAGTCGCCGAACTGAAAGAGCACGCCGTCCGTCGGGCCGAGGCCCTCGTAGCCGAGGGCGAGGTCAAAGTGTGCGCTGACCGCGAGTCCACCCAACGTCGTCGGCGGATCCTCACGAAGCGACTGCACGGCGTTGACGATCGCGTTCAGTCCCGTCGGGCCCTCGACTCGTAACGAGAGCTGGTAGACGGCGTGGACTCCGTAGCGCGTCTCGATCTCGTCCAATCGGTCCATCAAGGTCTGATCCTCGCGGCGAAGTTCATCGGCGAGACGCGCGAGAGCGAGTGCGGCCGATAAGCCGTCCTTGTCAGCGACTTCGGGGTCGACGGCAAAGCCGAGGGCCTCTTCATAACCGAAGCGAAGGACGTCATCGCCCGCGGCCCGCGCGAGCCATTTGAAACCGGTGAGCGTCATGGCGAATCGCACACCGGCGTCGCGCGCCATCTCTCGCAGCAGTGTCGATGAGACGATCGTCGTGGCGACGACGTCGCGAGGGCCGTTCAGCGTGGGCAACATCGCCGACGCGAGCAGCCAGCCGATCTGGTCACCGCGAAGTACGTGCCAACCAGCGTCATCTCGGACGGCGGCACCGAGACGATCGGCGTCTGGGTCATTGGCGATGACGAGCGTCGAGTGGACCTCATCGGCGCGGGCCATGGCCAGATCCAGGGCTCCCGGTTCTTCGGGGTTCGGGAATGGCAAGGTCGGGAACGCGCTGTCCGGTTCGAACTGGGCCGCGACGGGCGTGACCAAGGAGTAGCCAGCTTGGGCGAAGAGCTTCATCATCGTGGCACCACCCACTCCGTGGAGCGGCGTGTAGGTAATCGCCAGGTCACTGTTCGAGACCGCGAAACGTTTCGTGAAGTGAGCGCGGTACTCAGCGAGGAGGTCGGGCGATATCCAACGGTGGTGGGTACTCGTGCGCTCGCCCAACTCCGGCGTCGCGGACTCATTCGCGAAGCGCTCGACGATCTCGTCGTGGGGAGGGATGATCTGTGAACCGTCGCTCGAGTACAGCTTGTAACCGTTGTCCTGTGGCGGGTTGTGGCTCGCAGTTACCATGATGCCGGCCGCGGCCCCGAGTTTCTTCACGCAGTAGGCGACGAGCGGCGTTGGCAGCGGCCGGGGCATCTCGTACACCTTGACGTCCGCCCCCAGCAGCACAGAGATCACCTCGTGGTTGAACGACTCGGAACCACGACGGGCGTCGCGACCAACGACGACCCCACGTCCGGCGTCAACGCCGATCTCGTCCAACCACGCGATCACACCCTGGGTCGCACGGCGTACCGTGTAGCGATTCATCCCCGCGGGCCCGGCCATCACTGGCCCGCGAAGTCCTGCAGTGCCGAAGGTCAATGGCGTGTCAAAACGGCGGTGGAGCTCTTCTTCGTCATCGTTGTCGAGAAGCGACTGCAAAGTCTCGCGATCATCGACGTCGGGATCGCCGTCGATCCAGGCGAGCACACTGTCACGAAGTGATTTGTTCACAGGACGGGGACGACGCGAGTCAGCAACGTCCCGAGCGACGCCGCCGCCGACTGACCGGCTTCGAGGACCTCCAAGTGGTTCAAGTGGCCCGCCGTGACTCCCGCGGCGTGATTCGAGACGAGGCTGAGACCAAGCACCTCAGCCTCCAGGTGACGCGCGGCGATGGCCTCTAAGACCGTTGACATTCCCGCGAGCGTCGCGCCCATCGCTCGCGCCATCACGATCTCGGCTGGCGTCTCGTAGTGCGGACCACGAAATCCGGCGTAGACACCCTCGGCCAGTTCGGGCACGGCCTTTGAGGCCGCGCTACGGAGTCGCGCGCTATAGAGATCAGTGAGATCGACGAAGCGAGAGCCGTAACCCTTGGGTGGGGCCGGACCTTCGAGCGGCGAGGTGGCCGTGAGATTGATGTGGTCGCGAATCATCACGACGGTGCCCGGCGTCCACGAGGGATCGATGCCGCCGGCGGCGTTCGTGAGCACGACCTTGGACGCACCGGCCGCGATGACGGTTCGAATCGGGTGCACGACCTGGTCGGCCGTGTTCCCTTCGTATAGGTGAACTCGTCCGGCCACCAGCGCGATGCGTCGGTCGCCGATGGTCAGCGAGAGGATCTGACCGCTGTGACCCGCAACCGTCGGCGCCACGAATCCCGTGAGCGACGACGTCGCGATGACGTTGGTCGGCGTACCGAGTGCGACGGCGCCTTCACGCCAGCCCGAGCCCAACACGATCGCGATGTCATAGTTGTCGTAGCCGCTCTCTTCGCGTAGCTCATCGGCGGCCCGTCGAGCGAGTTTGTACGGATTCGCCATCACTGTCCAATCGTGTGCCACACCGTGGATGTTTCGACGAAGGCACGTACTCGTCGAATCGATGGATCGTCTTCTTTTCCGAGGGGGCGATAGACCCGCTTGATGGAACCGGCACCCAAGGCGGCCAGCTCATCAACCGTCTCGAGAGCGGCGCCGGCGAGGTCGATACCGTCGACGTCTTCGTGCGCGGCCAGTACCGGCGCCAATTCGCCCGTGAACCCGGTCACGATGTTGAGTACGCCGGCGGGAAAGTCCGAGGACGCGGTCATCTCTCCCAGGAGAACCGCCGGGGTGGGACGCGCTTCGCTGGCGAGGGCGACGACGGTGTTGCCGGCACAGATCGGTGCGAGCACGGCGTCAACGAAACCGAGCAGCGACGACTCCTGCACGCTGATCACCCCGACGACGCCACTCGGCACGGGGATCGAGAAATTGAAGAACGGACCGGCGACCGGATTGGTCCCGCCGAGCACTTGGGCAATCTTGTCGGTCCACCCGGCGTACCAGACCATGCGGTCAATCGAGGCCGAAACCGTCTTCTGACTGGTCCTCGCGTTCACGCCATCAGCGAGGGCCACGTGCTGAGCGAGCTCGTCGCGACGCGACTCGGCCATCTCGGCCAGACGGTAGAGCACTTGGCCGCGGTTGTAGGCGGTGGCGTTCCACCACTTCGACTGTGCGCCGCGCGCGGCCGTGACGGCGTCGCGCACGTCCTTGCGAGAACCCTGGGCGACGTTCGCGAGGAACGAACCCTTGGCTGACGTGACCTCGTAACTGCGACCCGACTCCGAACGAGGGAAGGCGCCGTTGATGAGGAGCTTGTAGGTCTTTCGAACGTCCAGGCGATCAGACATCGAGGTAGGCCTCCAGTCCGTGTCGACCGCCCTCGCGACCGAACCCCGACTCGCGCATGCCACCGAACGGACTCGTCGGGTCGAAACGGTTGTAGGTATTGGCCCAAATGACGCCGGCGCGCAGTCGTTCGGCGACCCACAGCGTACGACTCCCCTTCTCGCTCCACACCCCGCAGGCGAGGCCGTAGTTCGTGTTGTTCGCCTTGGCGACAGCCTCTTCGGGCGTTCGAAACGTCAGTACCGACAGCACGGGGCCGAAGATCTCCTCGCGCGCGATGCGGTGCGACTGCGCGACGTCGGCGAAGACCGTGGGCGCGAACCAGTAGCCCTTCTGCGGCAACTCACACGAACTGGTGTAGCGGGTGGCCCCCTCGCTCTCGCCGAAGGCCGTCAGTTCGCGGATGCGCAACAACTGCGCCGCGGAGTTGATCGCGCCGACGTCCGTGTTCTTGTCGAGCGGATCACCGACCCGTAGCTGTTCGACGCGACGCACCAGCCGCCGCAACACCTCGTCGGCCACCGACTCTTGAACGAGGAGTCGTGAGCCGGCGCAACAGACGTGGCCCTGATTGAAGAAGATGCCGTCGATGATTCCCTCGATCATCTCGTCGATGGGCGCGTCGTCGAAGACGATGTTGGCGCCCTTGCCGCCCAGCTCGAGCGTGAGGTGCTTGTGACTGGCCGCGGTGCGTTGTTGAATCAGTCGACCGACCTCGGTCGACCCGGTGAACGCGATCTTGTCGACGTCGGGATGATCGACGAGGGCCGCGCCCGTCGAGCCGTCGCCCGTGATGATGTTCACGACGCCGGGCGGGAGTTCGGCCTGTTCCAGGATCTCGGCCAGCACGAGGGCACTCAGTGGCGTCGTCTCGGCCGGCTTCAACACACAGGTGTTGCCCGCGGCGAGGGCCGGCGCCAGTTTCCACGCGGCCATCAAGAGTGGGAAGTTCCAGGGGATTATCTGTCCGGCGACACCCAGTGGCTGGGGATCGACACCGAATCCGGCGTAATCGAGTTTGTCGGCCCAGCCGGCGTAGTAGAAGAAGTGCGCCGCCGCCAACGGAATGTCGACGTCGCGCGACTCGCGGATGGGCTTGCCGTTGTCGAGGGTCTCGACGACCGCCAACTCTCGCGAGCGTTCCTGAATCAGTCGGGCGATCCGAAAGAGGTACTTCGAGCGCTGGGCGCCGGTCGTCTTGGACCACACCTTGTCGTAGGCGCGGCGCGCCGATCCAACGGCTCGGTCGACGTCGACGGCACCCGCCTGAGCGACCATCGAGAGCGACTCTTCATTGGCCGGGTTGACCGTCGCGAACTGCTCGTGGGATTCGGCGTCGCTGAACTCACCGTCGATGAACAGTCCGTACTCCGGCTTCACTTTGGCGATCGCCGCGGACTCCGGTGCGGGGTCGTACTCGAGCGATCCCAAGTGAGAGTTGGCGAGTTGGCGGCCGCTCACGTCAATCCCCACTGAATTCGTCGGCTCGCACGTACGCCCCGCGCTGCTGCTTGAGTCGCTGCATCAACAGGTCGTTCAACAGCGACGACGCCCCGAATCGAAAGTGTGTCGGCGTAAGCCACGTCGAGCCCACCGTCTCATTGACCACAACGAGGTACCGAATGGCGTCCTTGGACGTTCGAATCCCTCCGGCCACTTTCACTCCGACGGTCCGGCCGGCCGTTTCGGCGAAATCACGCACCGCTTCGAGCATGACGAGCGCGACCGGTAGCGTCGCGTTCACGGTGACCTTGCCCGTCGAGGTCTTGATGAAGTCAGCCCCGCCGAGCATCGCGACCCAACTCGCGCGCCGAACATTGTCGTACGTGACCAACTCCCCCGTCTCGAGAATTACCTTGAGGTGCGCGTCGCCGCACGCCTCCTTCACCGCCACGACTTCGTCGAAGACCTGGCCGATCCGACCCGAGAGGAACGCACCGCGGTCGATCACCATGTCGATCTCGTCGGCGCCGGCACGAACCGCTTCACGAACGTCCATCAATTTCACGTCGAGTGACGCCCGTCCGGACGGGAACGCCGTGGCCACCGACGCCACGGCGACCGGTGAAGCGCCCAGTACTGAACGGGCGTGCGCCACCAGGTCGGGGTACACGCACACCGCCGCGACCGAGGGGACCGTGAGATCTCGGGGATCGGGTCGCATGGCCTTGGTGCACAGCGACGTGACGCGACCCGGCGTGTCAGCCCCTTCGAGCGTCGTGAGGTCGACCATGGAGATCGCCATCTCGATCGCGGCCAGTTTCGTGGACTTCTTGATCGAACGGGTCGAAAGCTTCGCCGCCCGAGCTTCGGCGCCCACGGCGTCGACGCCAGAGAGGCTGGTGAGAAGGGCCTTCAACTGCGCTTCGGATTCGATCCTCGGGACCGCGACCGTGGCGGCAATCTGAACGTCTCGATCCTCCGGCGTGACGAGACGAAGAGGGGTGGTACTCACCTTGTCAACGCTAGCAACGCTGCGCGCCGCCATCCCATCCGTGCACCGTTCAGTGAAAGTGCGGAAGTTCTTTCGCCTCACGTCGCTCGCGCAGCGTTGGCGCCTTGGCGTCCTTGGGGCTCACGACCGCTTCACCATCGATCGTCCAGGCCACGTTGATCTCGTCGTCGAAGGGGTTGATCTCGAGTTCGAGGGCCGCGTTAAAGGGCGACGACAAGAGATACGTCAAGGCGCCGATGTCGCTCGTCACGCAGAATCCGTGCGCCACGCCGGCGGGTACGTAGACCGACCGCTCCTCTCCGGCGGCGAGGTGCACGATCTCGAACTTTCCGAAGGTCGGCGACCCGACTCGAATATCCACGATCACGTCGTCCAACTCTCCGTGCGCGCAGGTGACGACCTTGGCTTGTCCTTCCGGGGCGATCGAGTAGTGCAGTCCCCGAACGACGTTCTTCATTGAAACCGAGAGGTTCGCCTGTCGCGCGTGAAAGTCGATGCCGGCGTCCTTGAAGTCCTCGTCCTTGAACCATTCACGGAAGGATCCACGGTCGTCGCCCCACACCGGTGATTCGAGGACGAATAGATCGGGGATCGAGAGTTCGATTAGTTTCACGGTCGACTCTTCAGCGGTCGCCACCACGCTTCGTTGTCGTGATACCACTTCACTGTCAAAGCCAAGCCCTCATCGAAGCTCATCTGGGGCTCGTAGCCGAGCTCGTTCTTGATCTTGCTCCAGTCGACTGAATACCGGCGATCATGACCGAGGCGGTCCGTCGTCGGCTCGATCATCGAATCGCTGTAGCCGCAGAGATCGAGAAGTCGCGTGGTCAACTCTTCGTTCGTGAGTTCCGTGCCGCCACCGATGTTGTAGATCTCGCCGGCGCGACCGCTCTCGAGGACGCAGAGTATGCCGCGGCAGTGGTCGTCGACGTAGAGCCAGTCGCGGACGTTCTGGCCGTCGCCGTAGAGGGGAACCTTCACGCCGTCGAAGAGGTTCGTGACGAAGAGAGGAATGACCTTTTCGGGGAACTGGCGCGGTCCGTAATTGTTCGAACAACGCGTCACCATGATCGGGATGCCGTAGGTCCGGTGGTACGCCAAGGCGGCGAGGTCGGAACCGGCTTTGCTCGACGAGTACGGCGAGTTCGGCTCGAGTATGTGGTCCTCACGCCACGATCCTTCGCCAATCGATCCGTAGACCTCGTCGGTCGAGACGTGAACGAATCGTTGGACGTCGCCGTTGCGGGCACTTTCCAGGAGCTGGTGAGTACCGATCACGTTGGTCTCGTAGAACGCTCGCGCACCGGTGATGGATCGATCGACGTGACTCTCGGCGGCCAAGTGCACGACGGCGTGCGCGCCGCGCAGCGCGCTCGTCGTGACGTCAGCGTCAGTGATCGATCCTTCAATGAAACTGACGCGCGGGTCACGCAGCAACTCGACCATGTTCTCGCGTCGACCGGAGTAGGTCAATGCGTCGAGCAGAACGATGTCGTCGAAGTCGAGGCGTTCAGCGTTCTCGAGTAGCACCTCGGCGAAACGCGATCCGATGAACCCAGCGGCTCCAGTTATCACAACACGCATGGCGATACCTCGACCTTTAGAAGGGGTTGCAAGACTTCTATACTAATTCAGTGAAGGGAATCATTCTGGCTGGCGGTAGCGGCACACGCCTTCACCCGATAACCCGTGCGGTGTCTAAGCAGTTGCTGCCGATTTACGACAAGCCAATGATCTATTACCCGCTCAGCACCTTGATGCTGACCGGACTTCGTGAAATTCTTCTCATTACGACACCGCACGACCAAGACGCTTTTCGGCGACTGCTCGGTGACGGTTCGCAACTCGGCATCGCCATCTCCTACGTCGTGCAGGACCAACCGAACGGACTCGCCGAGGCACTCCTGTTGGGCGAAGAGTTCCTCGACGGCGATAGCTGCGCGTTGATCCTCGGCGACAACCTCTTCTACGGCCCCGGGCTCGGCACGCATCTACAGGAGAACACCGCGGTCGAGGGCGCGCTGATCTTTGCGTATCAGGTGAGTGACCCATCGCACTACGGCGTCGTTGAATTCGACGACG
>CALGFJ010000281.1 GCA_937881055.1 uncultured Acidimicrobiaceae bacterium
TGCTTCGGCACCGAGGCGATGTCCTGGGCGATCGTCGTCTTGATCGACGCGGCGAGTGCGTCGGCCTTTGTCACGTGGCCGGTGAGTGCACCCAGCCGCCTGATCTGGTCGAGTGCGCCAGCCAGGTTGAGCGGAGGCTCTTGTTCGATGACCTTTACGCCGACTGCCGTGAGCTTCTCCTTGATTTGGTTGGCGTCGTAGGAAATGACGACCAAATCGGGCTTGGCCGAATGGGCCGCCGTGGTCTTGCAGATGCCAATCACGGCTTCGACACTTGGATTCAGCGAATCGATGCGCTTGGTGGGCAGACCGGTGGTCGGATAGTCCGAATCCTTGTCGATCGCCTGCACCTGGGGCCCGGCGCCGATGGCGAAGAGCGTCTCGGTGGCGCTCGGCGAGAGCGACACGACACAACTCGGTTTCGCCGACGCGTCGGCGACGCCCGCGGTGATGAGGGGAAGGGCGAGCGCACTCAAGAAGAGCGCGAGAGCCAACCGAAGGGACCTGAACATGGATATCTCCTTTCCGTCGAAGTGGTTTGGGCGACGGATGGATATCCGAACGACCGCTCCTTACCTCGAGAGCTGTCTTTCACATCTCCTCGCGGAAGGCGACCTGGCTACATGGTCGAAATGCACGACCACTTACAGTTGCGGGACAGCGTTGGAATCTCACCAACTTCGCTGCCGCGAGGCACCTTCGACCATACTTCATCCGCGCCTCGGGCCGACCAAAAGTTCACTCGACACGACCTATCGTGGGCTCATGGATGGCACGCCGAAGCGCTCAGTCGGTGACACGATTGGTCAACTCGTCGTCATCGCCATCTTGATCGGCATCTTGATCGGTGCCGTGGTCCTCCTTCGTGACTACGTCGACTCGCACAATTCGGGTACCCCGACGTCAACGAGAGCGACCTTCAGTTTCAACTGCTGCACGGGTTTCAACCCCAACGCGGTCTATCGTCCCGGCGAGATCGTGCACCTGTCGTGGACGCCCGTCGAAGCATCGTCCGGAACATATCCGGCAAGGACGATCACACTGACCGCGTACCTTTCGAATTCCTTCGCCAGTCCCGAAGCCATCAAGTCAGCGACGAGATCAGGATCGCTCAGCGTAAGCAGGGGACCTTTCGTGGCCGTCGCAGACCCCGTTCGAGTGTCGAACCGTTCAAGTTCGGTCACGACCTTGACACTGAGAATTCCTTCCGATGCTCATACCGGCTACTACGAGCTCGTTACGACGACCAGTCAAAGGGACCTCTCGAATTCTGGCGCGTCGATCTTCAAGATTCGCGGTTCGTAGCGACGTCGAACATTCGTGGCGTCGACCTAACGCCGAATCCGCCCTTCACGAATTCGAGCACCGAGTACGCCCCCGCCAAGTCATCCGCGTCGACACCGGCGACGACCTCGTCGTGCAACGCACGCAACGTCGACACGACGGCGTCGGCGTAGACGCGCCCCGTGGGCGTCAATTGGACGAAGCGACAACGAGAGTCCTCGGTGGACGCGACCACGTGGGCATAGCCACGTTCAACCAATCCGCTGACTACCTTTCGAGCGCCCTGGCGCGTGAGACCCAACGTTGCACTCAGGCTCCCGAGCGGCACCTCCCCTCGTCGAAGCCCGCGCAGCACCAACGCGTCACTCCGTCGGTAATCGTCGAACCCGAGTGCTTCGAGTCGCACGGCCATCGCTCGAATCCACCGTGCTCGGGCCAGGGCGAGGAGGTCGCCGAAGAGCAATTGTCCCGGCGGATCAGGCATCACGCCACTACCCTAGCATTTAGGCAACACAGTTGCATATGATTCGAGTTGTCTTGATTCGGTGTCGAGAGGTGACAAATGGGACGAATCGCGAAGGTCGGGATCAAAGCGTTCAGGACATCGCCACTGACGGTGGGTGTCGGTCTCATCGCCCTCGGTGTCGTCCCCTTCGGCGCCACGACAACGACGGTCGCCGCGGCGACGACGTCCGGCTGCACGTCGACCTCACCCGATTCGACGACCCTGTCGCTCGAGGTGAACGGCTTCTCGAGAACGGTCATCGTGCACGTGCCCAAGGGTTCCACCGGCGCCACTCCCCTCGCTGTAGTCCTCAACCTGCACGGCAGCGGCAGCACGGCCGCGACGCAACAGAAGTTCACGAAGATGGACGCCGCCGCCAACGAAGACGGCTTCATCGTTGCCTATCCCCAAGGACTCATCCCCGACGGCAGCGGCTACGACTGGAACATTCCCGGCGTGGCGCTCTACGGCGGCCGTCCCGTTCCTCCGAAGTCGGCCAACGACGTGAAGTTCCTTACCTCACTGGTGGGCATCTTGGAGTCCCGGTACTGCGTCAATCCCAAGGAGGTCTACGCGACCGGATTCTCCGGTGGCGCCCGCATGACGAGCCAGTTGGCCTGTGACGACTCGGCGCTCTTCGCCGCGGTCGCACCGGTGAGCGGGTTGCGTCGCCCGAAGCCCTGCCCGACAACGAGGGCCGTGCCGGTCATCTCGTTCCACGGCTCCGCCGACCCCGTCGATCCCTTCGCCGGACACGGCCAGAAGTACTGGACCTATTCGGTCACCACCGCGGCCAAGGATTGGTCGAGCCAGGATCACTGCACGTCAGTCGCGCATTCGACGCCGGTGAACGGCGTCGAGGAGACGGTCTATGACGGTTGCTCGAATGGAGCACAAATTGGGCTGTACGAGATCAACGGCGAAGGTCACGAGTGGCCCGGCGGTCCGAAAGTGCCGTCGTCGGACACGTTCCTGCTCGGTCCCCAGTCGAGTCTCGTCAACGCGAATTCGTTGATGTGGGCGTTCTTCCAGGCTCATCCACTTCCGTAGTCCGGGGGCTGCGCACGTCGCGACGCGAAGTCGACGTCGCTCAGCCGACGGTCATGCCGCCATCGACGGCGACGTCAGCGCCGGTGATGGCTGACGCGGCCGGCGAGCAGAGCCACGTGATCGCCGAGGCGACCTCAACCGGTTCGATGAGTCGACCGATGGGCTGTTGCTGGGCGAACGCTTCGGCGCTGTCGAGTTCATAGACCTTCGCCGACGCGTCGAGCAGCGCCGTGCGTGTCGAACCGGGGCTGATGGCGTTTGCGGTCACGCCGTAGGGCGCCAGGTCCATCGCCGTGCCGCGGATCAGTCCGACGACCGCGTGCTTCGCGGCCGAATAGGCCGCCAAATGGTAGAGGCCGGTTCGCCCAGCGGCCGACGCGACGACGACGACACGTCCGTGCGCGTCCGGTCCGTTCGCGATCAAGGTCGGGGCCGCGGCTTCGATCAACCGCCGCGTGCCGAGCACGTTCACCGACCACACCGCGTCCCACGCGGCGTCGCTCAACTCCCAGATCGGTGCACCGCCGGCCACGACGCCGGCGCACGCGACGACGGCGTCGAGTCGTCCGAAGTGGCGCGTCGCGGTCTCGACGGCGAGTTGCATGTCCGTGGCGCTGCGCACGTCGCCCACGAGTCCCAACACCGAGTCGCCGTGGCGCGCCACGACGCCGTCCAGGTCCGCCGACGTCGCCAGCGCGTACGGGACCTCGGGAATGTCACGACAACGATCGACCGCGATCACCCGGTAACCGTCATTGACCAGCGCGTCGACGGTGGCGGCGCCGATGCCGCGCGCGGCTCCGGTGACGATGGCGACGCGACTCACGGACCCAACCGCCGAAAGAAGTCCTCGGGTGCGACGACGTCACTTCGCGAGAGTTCGCTGACGTCGGACTTGCCGAGCGCGAGCAGTGCCGAGTCGATGCCGCCGCGCAGAACGTCGAGCACGTTCTCGACACCGGCTTGGCCTTCGGCGGCGAGCCCCCACAAGTAGGCCCGGCCGATCATCACGGCGCGCGCGCCGAGCGCCAGGGCTTTGACGACGTCACTGCCGCGGCGAACACCGCCGTCGAGCAGGACCTCGATCTGGTCCCCGACGGCGTCGACGACGGCCGGCAACGCGCGGATCGGCGCCGGCGTCCCGTCGAGGTTGTTGCCCCCGTGATTGGAGACGGACAGCGCGGTGGCGCCGAGGTCCACGACGCGCTTGGCGTCGTCGACACGACTGACGCCCTTCACCATGAACGGTCCGTCCCAGTTCGAGCGCAGCCACGCCACGTCGTCCCAGTCGGGCAGCGGACTCTGCATCCATTCGAAGTACGCGCCGAAGAACGTCGGGGGCTTCTCGCCGGGCTTGGCCATGTTCGGTGTCAACAGACCAGGCATGTGACCGGTCTTGGCGAAGGACCAGAACCAGCGCGGGCGCATCACCACTTCCGGAGCGAGTTTCACGACCGCCTTCAAACCGATCTTGTCGGGGATCCAGGGACTGCCCCAGTCACGTCCGTTGGCGAATGACCAGTCGAGCGTGAGGATGATGCCCTTGGCGCCGGCCTCACGGGCCCGAGCCAGACGCGACAGCATCGTGTCGCGATCCCCCGACCAGTACATCTGGAAGAGGACCTGAGCGTTCACGGCGCACACCTCTTCGATGGAGCGGCTGGCGAAGGAACTCAGCCCCATCGCGACGCCGCGATTGGCCGCGGCCTTAGCGACCGCCACTTCGCCGTCCGGGTGGACCGCTTGCACACCGGTCGGCGAAATCAAGACCGGCATCGAAACCGACTGGCCCATGACCGTCGTCGCCATCGTGCGCTCGCGCTTGTTGCCGGCGACGTGGGGCGCGAAGCCCAGTTGGTCGAAGGACTCCAAGTTGTCCCTCGACGAGAGTCCCTTTTCGCTTCCGGCGATGAGGGCTGCGTAGACGGACTTGGGCAGGCGCTTCTCCGCCCGACGCTGGGCGACGGCCACCGACTCGAACCACTTGCTCGCCATCACATCCCCGTTCCCGACTCAGTGCGACTTTATACGAGGGTTCGATTTCGGCCCGAGTCAGCGCACCGAGATCGCGACGGGGACCCTTCGCGAGTGATCAGGCGACGGCGTCGGGCGAAGCGTCACCTTCTTGGCGGCGAGCGCGCGCTCGCCGTGGCCGAACACGCACTCCGGGTCCGGGTCGCTCATCTCGAGTCCCGTGAAGAACTTCGCCGCCATGCATCCGCCGCGACACGCGTCGTAGGAGCCGCACGACGTGCACGCGCCGGCGTTACCCGGTTCGCGCAGCGTGCGAAACAGTTCGCTGTACTGCCACACGTCACGAAAGCCGGCGGTACGCACGTTGCCGGCCCGGAACTCCTCGTGGATCACGAACGGACAGGCGTAGACGTCGCCCACGGGGTCGATGAGACAGACCACGCGCCCCGCACCGCAGAGGTTCAGTCCCGAGAGTGGTTCGCCCAACGCCGAGAGGTGGAAGAACGAGTCGCCGGTCAAGACGTTCGGACGCTCGAGGAGCCATTTATACAGTCGTCGATTCTGCTCGAGCGTCGGGTGCAGCGTTTCCCACGCGTCGACGCCACGGCCCGAGGGGCGAAGTCGCGTGAGGCGAAGTTCCGCGCCGTAGTGCGCGGCGAGCGTCTCGAATTCGTCGAGCTGTT
>CALGFJ010000282.1 GCA_937881055.1 uncultured Acidimicrobiaceae bacterium
GCATGGCTGAGCGTTGTGTCATTCTCTACACGTTCTCTAAGAAATTCGCCATGACGGGTTGGCGACTGGGCGCGGCGATCGGGCCGCGCAAGGTCATCGACGTCATTACCAAGCTCAACGTCAATGACGAGTCTTGTTCCAACCACTTCATTCAGTACGGCGCCCTCGAGGGGCTTACGGGCGACCAATCCGGACCTCGTCATATCTTGTCGGTCTTGCGGGAGCGCCGCGACACGGCAATCGCGCTCTTGAACGAGACAACCGGGATCCGCTGTTATGAGCCGAATACGACGTTCTACCTTTTTCCGAACGTCACCGAAGCGATGCGGCTGAAGGGATTCACCGACGTTGAGGAATTTCGCCGCGCGGTACTCCACGCGACCGGTGTCTCGGTGTGTTCGCGCGTTCATTTTGGCCGGCCCCAACCAGGAGAGAGCGAGCACTTCGTGCGTTTCGCCTACTCGGGCATCGATACGGCGCAGATCGCCGAAGGGCTCGGGCATTTGCAGGCCTATCTCGCCGGTGATCAGAGCCATGTCTAGGCGCGCGGTCTGGGTTCGCGCGAAGGACGTGACGTCATCAGAAGACGGACCGCTCGCAGCGAGCGAACTCGCCGCTTTTGAGACCCTCGATCTGTTCTATCGGACCTTGTGCGCCATGCTCTTCAACTACGTACCGACGTCGGGGCATCCGGGCGGCTCGATCTCGTCGGGGCGCCAGGTGGCCGGCATCCTGTTCGACAACCTCCAGTACGATCTCGGCGCGCCCGACCGTGAAGACGCTGACATCTTGTCGTACGCGGCGGGTCACAAGGCGATGGGCCTGTACGCGATGTGGGCCCTGCGCGACGAGATTGCGCGTCTGGCCGCGCCAGAGCTTCTGGCGGACGACGACCGTCACCGCTTGCGTCTCGAGGACCTGCTCGGCTTTCGCCGCAATCCCACTACTGGCACGCCGCTCTTCGTGGCCCTGCACGCCCGGGCGTTGGATGGTCACCCGACTCCGGCCACGCCCTTCGTGCGTCTCGCCACTGGTGCCTCGGGGGTCGGCATGGCGAGTTCCATCGGCCTGGCCATCGCCGCGCGCGATCGCTACGGACATGACTGTCCGCGTATTCACATCACCGAGGGCGAAGGCGGCCTGACACCGGGTCGCGTCAGTGAAGCCCTGGCCGCCGCCGGCACGGCCTCGCTCTCCAACGTCGTGGCGCACATCGACTACAACCAAGCGTCGATTGACAGTGACCACGTCTGTCGCGAGGGCGACGTTCCCGGTGACTACGTCCAGTGGGAACCGGGTGAACTCTTTCAACTGCACGACTGGAACGTCGTGCAAGTCGCCGACGGCCACGACTTTCAACAGGTTGTGGCTGCTCAGCGACACGCCGTCGCCATCGACAACGGCCAGCCCACTGCGGTCATCTATCGCACGCGCAAGGGTTGGAAGTACGGTCTCGAGGGCCGGGCCTCGCACGGCGCGGGACACAAGCTCTGCTCCGCTGGTTTCTACCAGGCAATGGGCGAGCTCTTCGACGGCACGGGGGAGTCCGTGCCGACCTGTGATCCCACCGATCCTCGCTGCGCCGGGCCCGCTGGTGACCAGGTTCGCGAGGAGTGCTTCTGGGAGGCGTTAGAGGTGTGGCGTCGCCATCTGGAAAAGGAGACGACAGCTGTTCAGGTGTTGGCCGTGAGGCTCATTGCGGCACGCGATCGTCTCGAAGAACGTGGTCGCGCCGTCCGCTCGGCGGCGCCGCGAGTTGCGGCTGTCTTCGAGTTCGTCGCCCGCGCGCAAACCGAGATCCCCGAAGAACTTCGGCTCGCTCCCGGCACGAAAACGACGCTGCGTGAGACCCTCGGGCGGTCGTTGCGGCTCCTCAACAAGGTGTCTGGTGGCTCCTTGCTCACTGCCTCGGCCGACCTGCTCGGCTCGACGAGTGTGGCAACCATCGCCGGAGACTTTGCCCCGGGTTACTGGAACGCCGCCACCAACCCTGACGCCCGACTGTTGTCCATCGGTGGCATCTGCGAGGACGCCATCGCCGGAGTGCTCTCCGGTGTCTCGGCCTACGGTCACGCCATTGGCGTGGGTTCCTCCTACGGAGCGTTCATGGCGCCCCTCGGCCATATCGCAGCTCGGCTGCACGTCATCGGTGCCCAGGCGAGGCCGGTCGGCGGCGAACCGTGCATGCCGCTCATCCTGATCTGCGGCCACGTCGGACTGGCGACGGGCGAGGACGGTCCCACCCACGCCGACCCTCAGGCGTTGCAACTGCTCCAGGAGAACTTCCCCGTCGGAACGGCGGTCACCCTCACGCCCTGGGAGCCACAGGAGATCTGGCCTCTACTCGCAACCTCTCTCGCTCAGCGGCCCGCATTCATTGCGCCATTCGTTACCCGGCCCGAGGAGACGGTGCTCGATCGCCAAGCCCTCGGTCTGTCGGCGCCCGAGGCGGCGGCGACTGGCGTCTACTTGCTGAGGCACCCTCGTGGGGCCGGCGACGTGACGATCGTGCTTCAGGAGAGTGCCGTGACGTACGCCTTCGTGACCGAGGCTCTGCCCCTGCTCGAGAACGAAGGCATCGACCCCCGGGTGTACTACGTGGCCAGCGCGGAACTTTTCGACTTGCTGTCACCCGAGCGCCGCCACGCGCTTTTCCCCGAGGCGCACGCCCTGGAGGCGATCGGTATCACCGGCTTCACGTTGTCGACGATGTATCGCTGGGTGCGTTCTGACGCCGGTCGCGAGGCGACGCTGCATCCCTATCGCCACGGTCACTATCTCGGTAGCGGCCAGGGTCAAGCGGTGCTCGCCGAAGCTGGCCTCGATGGCGTGAGTCAATTCCTGGCCATTAAGAAGTACATGAACGATGTGAGGGCACCCGTTGTCCTGACTGGTTGAGCGACATCGTCTTTCAAGCTTTAGTGAGCCCCCTCAAGGTCGGTCGCCTCTTTCGACGTTGTCGTCTCAAGTCGTGGGATGCCGTGTCCTGATTGAAACCGGGTGAGGTGTCGTCAGACCTTCCTCAACCGCAGGTCTTGGCACACGAACGCCTCACTCAAGGAGCGCAGCAGCGACTGAGGAAGACTGAACGTTAGTGATCACCTCGTGGCTCTCGTCGAGTATGAGTGATCTCGATACGACAGACCCGGGGCGCGAGCAGACTATTGATCAAGTGTCCCCAAGTGTCTGAGAGCTGAACGGCTGGGAGTGTCGCGACTCGAAGGGCGAGGGCTGGGGGCCCGACTCTGGCGCTGGCGGTCGCGCCCGGGCGGCCAGGGCGAAGACAGCGACGACACAGCACCACAGGGCGCTGCCTACGGCGAGGTGCACGTCGGCGATTCCGGCGCGACCGCCATCGAGTGCGGTGAGCGCCCCGGCGACGACCTGCAGTGCGAGCAACACCAGCGTGGCGTACGCCAGGTTGCGCTCGACGGCATCGGTGG
>CALGFJ010000283.1 GCA_937881055.1 uncultured Acidimicrobiaceae bacterium
AGTTCTTTGTCATCACTACCCGGCAGCACGATGAAACGGTGACGCGTATTGGTGGTGAAGGCGGCGATCTGCTCGCGCAGCGCCGGCAACGCTGCGAGCGTGGCGTCTACGAACTTCACGAGATCTGACGTCGATTCCGGATGAAACAGGTTCCCCGCGACGACCACGACGGCGGCGTCGTCGATGTCACCCAAGAGCGTGATGAGTTCTCGTACGGGACGGCAGTTCTGGTCGGTGGTGGGTGAGAGTGAGAGATCGCTCACCACATAAACGTGATGGCCGAAAGGAATTGGCAGCGTTTGACGCTCAGTACAACCCACGGTGTCCAGTCTCGCAGACATCGTTGGGCGCGACACCGTTAGCCTTGACTCTCAAATGAAGCCCGACTACGCACGCGAGAATTGGCACTGGCGAAAAGGTTCTCAGGGAGCTGGGCCGGCGGTCATTTTCGATATCGATGGCGTCCTGGCTGACGCGGCCGGTCGTCAGCACTACCTCGATTGGGGCGACTGGAAGCGATTCTTCGACGCCTGCGGTGATGACCCCATCATCGAAGAGATTGAGCGGCTGCTCGAACTGCTGGACTCGTCACTCAAGGTCGTGCTCTTGACCGGGCGCCCCCGGCGCGTTCTGCCGCACACCGTCGGTTGGTTGGAGCGCTACGGACTGCGCTGGGACGTTCTGATCATGCGCGAATACGGTGACTATTCGGGCGTGGATGAGTTCAAGCGCGGCGCGCTGCGCGACCTCGTCCAAGAGGGCTTCGACATTCGATTGGCGCTCGACGACGACCCGAAGAACCACGCGATGTACGTCAGCGAGGGCGTGCCCTGCATCTATATCCACTCCGGCTACTACCTCTGAACGGTTCAGTGGAAGCTGAAATGAAGCGTCTCGAGTGCTTCACGACCAGCGCGTCGACCCGAACCGATGCTCGCCGGAATACCGACGCCGTCGTAGGTGTTCCCACACAGCGCCACGCCGAGTGACGAGGCGGCGACCCTCGCGTTGGTCACCATCGTTTCGTGGCCGAGGTAGTACTGCGGCAACGCGTCGGGCCAACGCTGGACGAGGGCATCATTCGGAGAACCGAATGATTCGAGAAGGACGTTGAGTTCTGCACTGACTCGAGCGATGAGGAGTTCGTCACTCATCTCACTCCAACGATGGTCGTCAATCCGTCCGACGTGCGCACGCACTACGACGTCGTCGTCGCGTCGCAGGTGGGGCCATTTCCGATCGAGGAACGTGACAGCCGTCGTCAACATCGTGTCGCCGCTCGACCATGGCGTGCCGAGCGGCACCAGGATGCCGGTCCCGGTGGCGGGTAGAGCGACCGCACTTGTGGCGACGCTGAACGTGATCATTGCCGCGCCCGCGCTTCGCACGTTTCCGAGCTGCGCCAACGCCGGGTCGTAGGTGCCGAGAAGCTGAGCGGTGACAATCGCGGGTGTCGCCATGACGACGGCGTCGGCCGGTGTGGTCGTGTCTTGCGTGTCAACCTCCCACGGATAGCTGCCCGAGGGCGTGCGACGTAGTGCCGTCACAGTGACGCCTGTGCGCAGCACTACGCCACGACGTCGAAGTTGCCGGGCGACTTCGCCGGGCAACCAACCGACACCGGACAGCAACGAGAAGAACGTCGGGCCATCATTCGTGG
Organism: uncultured Acidimicrobiaceae bacterium; assembly: GCA_937881055.1. Lineage (GTDB taxonomy): Bacteria > Actinomycetota > Acidimicrobiia > Acidimicrobiales > RAAP-2 > RAAP-2. The sequence goes on from CALGFJ010000283.1 coordinate 1,661, forward strand.
CCGTCGTCGCCGGACCCGGAGCGACGGGGCCACTGGCGCGCATGGCGCGCATGAGCGAACCGCCCTCGCGCGCAGCCTCCAACAGGGCGGGAAAAACGGACTTAGCCGAAAGGTCATCGATGCGACCGGCTTGGATGCCGCCCAACATCGGTTCGACGAATTGGTAACAGAGTTCACGTCCGAGTTTGGTTCGCACGATGTCACCGATGGTCGCGTCCTCACCGATGTTCATACGCACCGGCACGTGTTCATCTCGATATGCGTCGAGTCGTGCCCGCCACGAGAGACCCCGCACGTTCTTCAACTGACCTGATGAAGTGGGTATTCCGAGCGCCAGTCCCGTGGGGAGTTCGTCGAGCGCACCACGAAGCCAGAGCGACGCCCCACTCGCGTCGATCGCTTCGAGCTGGTCTTCGCATCCGAGTTCGCGAACGAGTTCGACCGCTTCGGGCCGTCGAGCCAAGAAGCCGTCAGCGCCGAGATCAATCGTCCGATCGGCGAAAGCCGCGGTGGCGAGCGAACCTCCAACGACGGCTCGGTCTTCGATCACTTCGATACGTGGTGTGGCCTCGTCGGGTCCCTCGGCACCGCCGGAGAGTTCCCACGCAGCGCTCAGCCCGCTGATACCGGCGCCGACGACGACGATCGACTCGCGACTCACGAGCAACTCCCAATTACGACATTCGCCAACACGGTCATGAACGCCGCGTCGTCATTCAGCGACGCGGTTCGAATCAAGTTGAGTCCGACGTCTCGAGCGACGCCCTGAGCCTCGATGTCAATATCGAAGAGCACCTCGAGGTGGTCACTGACGAAACCAATGGGACACGAGATGACGTCGGTGACGCCGAGGGCGCGCTTGTCGCGCAGGACCTGCAATATGTCAGGCCCGATCCAGGGGTCCGGTGTGCGCCCGGCCGACTGCCACGCGACGTCCCAGTGATCCACGCCCGCTAACGCCGCCGTTCGCTCGGCACTCTCGCGTAACTGTTCGGGGTACGTATCACCCGTCGTCAGGATCTTCTCGGGCAACGAGTGGGCCGAGAAGATCACCTCGGTGGCATCACGTCGCTGATCGGGGATCTGTGCGAGCGCGTCGTTCACCCGTTGGGCGATGATCTCGAGAAAACCTGGGAACTCCCACCACGCGCCGATTGGTATGAATTTTATTTCCTCGCCCAGCGACTCTCGGGCTCGCGACATGTACTGGTCGGTCGACATCGAAGACGAATGGGGTGCGAGCGCGAGACCGACGACGACGTCGAAGCCGTCGGCGCGGAACGATTCAGCGGTCGTCTCGAGCAGGGGAGGTTCGTACTTCGCACCGAAACGTACGTCGAAGCCTCCGGGTCGATGACGTTCGAGGGCCGCGGCGATCCCCGACACTTGATCGGCACTGCGCTGCGCGAGCGGAGACGTGCCACCTATGGCGTCGTAGCGGCGCTGAAGGTCAGCGAGTTGCTCGGGCGACGGCGCGCGACCGTGTCGGATTCTGGTGTAGTACACCTCGACGTCATTTGGCGTCGAAGGCGTGCCGTAGGCCATGACGAGCACGCCGATCGTCATCGAACGCCAGCCAATCCCTCTTCGTGCACGACTCGAACTACCGCTTCGAGTGTCGATGGATCGGTCGAAGGCAAGACGCCGTGGCCGAGGTTGAAGATGTGCCCGGCCTCGCTGCCCGCTCGAGCCATCACTTCGCGAGCGCCCTCAACCGCGAGGTCGACACCGCCCAAACAACGCGCGGGATCGAGATTTCCCTGGACCGCGCGACCGCCGACGCGACGGCGCCCCTCGTCGAGGTCCACGTGCCAATCGATTCCCATCACGGAACTGTTGGCTGCACTCATGAGTTCGAGTAACTCACCCGTGCCGACGCCGAAGAGGATCGTCGGCACGCCCAAGTCGGCGATGCTCGCGAGGACGCGCTCGGTCGCGGGCAACGCGAATCGGCGGTATTCGTCTCGGGTGAGGGCACCGGCCCACGAGTCGAAGAGTTGCACCACCCGTGCGCCGTGGGCCACTTGGGCTCGAAGGAACGTGATCGTGATGTCGGTCAGTCGATCGAGGAGGAGATCGAAGAGGAGTGGTTCGGCGTGCATCAGGGTCTTGATGAGCGCGAACTCGCGCGTCGGACCACCCTCGACGAGGTAACTGGCGACCGTGAACGGAGCTCCGGCGAAGCCGATGAGCGGCGTGTTGGTCGCCTCGAGTTCCTTCACCACCAAATCGATGGTCCGGGTCACGTGCTCGATGTCGACGTCGGTCAGGTCTCGAAGTCTTTCGAGGTCCGCGGCGCTCGAGAACGGTTGGGCGATCACCGGACCTCGTCCCGGCACGATATCGACACCGAAGCCGATTGCGTGATAGGGCACGATGATGTCGCTGAAGAGGATGGCGGCGTCGACGCCGTAGCGACGAACGGGTTGCATCGTGATCTCACAGGCCAGCACCGGATCGCCGATGGCCTCCAAGATGGACCCCGTGCCACGAAGTGCTCGGTATTCGGGAAGTGACCGCCCGGCCTGACGCATGAACCACACCGGTACGTGCGCGACACTCTCACCGCGACAGGCCCGAATGAAAACTGGCTCGCTCACTTCACTCCTTCTTATCCACCTCAATCTACGTGAGTCGGCTTGAAGGTTGGATTGAACTGACGCTGCGCGAGTGACCTAGACTTGAAATTTCTCAATTTTGAGAAATGAAACGAGGATGCGATGGCCCACGAGCGCGAGATTAAAGAGGAACAAGTCTTCCTCGATCTCGCTCTTACCGCCCTCGATCACATGCGTGACGAGGCCCGGTCGCTTCGTGACAGTGCCGCAGTGGCGAATATGCGTGGCGCGGGCGACCTCGTGGAGCGTGATGTCGTGATGGGTACGGCGCTGCATCGCCTGGACCAGTTGGCCATTGGCGACCAGCCGCTCTTCTTCGGTCGGATTGATTACGCGCCTAACGAGCTGGGTCACTCGGACGAGTACCACGTCGGTCGACTAGCGGTCTCGGACGAAGAACTGAACCCACTGGTGATCGACTGGCGCGCGCCGGTTGCCGAGGCCTTCTATCGCGCGACCGGCGTTGAGCCGCTCGGCCTGGCGCGTCGACGACACGTCGCGATGCACGGCCACGACGTCACCGGCGTTGAAGACGAATACTTCGCCGATGCGAACGGTGAACTCGCGTTGCCCGAGGACGACGTACGCGCGGCGACTGAAGAGGGTCTCGTCGATGGCGGACTCGCGCTCGGTGGACCGGGCTCACTTCTCGCGGCACTCGGTCGGGCTCGTACGGGACGGATGGGTGACATCGTCGCCACGATCCAGGGCGAACAGGACCGCATCATCCGCAATCCTCTCGCCGGGGTCTTGTTAGTCCAGGGAGGACCGGGCACCGGCAAGACGGCCGTCGCGTTGCACCGTGCGGCGTACCTCCTCTTCACCCACCGCGCGACACTCGAACGACAGGGCGTGCTCGTCGTCGGCCCGAACCCGCTCTTCTTGAACTACATCGAGAACGTCCTGCCGTCGCTCGGTGAGTCCGGCGTCACGCTTTCGACGATTTCAGGACTGGTGACCAACGTTGAGATTCGCGGGCGCGATTCAGAGCCGGTCGACCAATTGAAGGGCGACCTTCGCATGGCGCGCCTGCTCGCGCGCGCCCTGCGGACGCGTCAGCGACCCCTGAAGGACGACGTCGAGATTCCGATCGGGCGCGCCATCGTCGTGTTGAAGGCGCGCTACTCCCAAGAGACCGTGGAGCGTGCCCGACGTCGACCTGGTAATCACAATCAGCGCCGATCGGCGGTGGGGCGCGAGTTGGCCAATCGGTTGGCGAATGAGTACTACGAGCGCTTCGTGCGCGACGGCGTCGACGAGGTCAACGCCGTAGGGGAATTGGCCGATCTCATTCGGTCGACCCCACAGTTCAAGTGGGCGCTCGAGCGGATGTGGCCACGTCTCTCGGGACAGGAGCTCTTGCACGACCTCTTTGGCGCGCCCGCCTTGTTGCGTGCGGCCGGACAGGGTGTCTTGAGCGATGAAGACGTGGCGCTCTTGGAGCGGCCGCGTTCGGCCGCGATCGACGACGTCCGGTGGACCAAGGCGGACGCGGCGTTGATCGACGAAGCCCGCGTACTGCTCGGACCGGTCCGACGTCCCCGCCCCATAGCGAAGCCGGGCGACAACGGCATCCTGGACGGTATTGATCTCGACGCCTACGCCGGCGACGTTCGCGCAGCGGCCCTACGCGAAGCACAGCGCAACGCCACCGTCGTGGGCAACGAACTCGATGAAGCGGAGTTCGTCACGTACGGACATATCGTGATCGACGAAGCGCAAGACCTGTCGCCGATGGAGCTTCGCGTCCTCAAACGTCGCGACTTGACCGGCTCCATGACAATCGTCGGTGACATGGGCCAGGCGACGACCGCGTCGTCGTCAGCGTCGTGGAACGCCGTGCTCGAGGTACTGAACCCCCGTCGCGAGCCCACTCGCGTCGACCTCACGGTCAGCTACCGCACGCCAGAGGAAGTCCTTGATTTCGCGGCTCCGACGTTGCGTGCGGCGGCTCCGGAACTCACACCGCCGCGTCCGGTTCGTCGAGCCGGACACGTGCCGAGCGTCGACAGCGTCAGCCGTGAGGAGTTTGCGGCGACCCTCACCGAGGTCACTCGCCGAGAGGTCGATGTCGTCGCGCCGGGACGAGTCGCGGTGATTGTGACGGGCGAGCGCGTCGAAGAGATCGTGTCGATACTGCGCTCGAAAGGCTTGGACGCCATTGATCCCCGCGACCAGGACTCCAAGGGACTGGCGGCGGATCTCATCGTGCTCTCGGCCGAAGGGGCGAACGGGCTGGAATTCGACGGGGTCGTCGTCGTCGAACCGAGTCAAATCGCCAGCCGCGGTGCCCGCGGCGGTGTGACCGTCACGGCCCGAGGACTGCGCACGCTCTACGTCGCCATGACGCGACCGACCCGACGGCTCGCCGTCGTGGCCGTCGAGCCACTTCCCGAAACATTGCGGTGAGCGAATTCAGCCAACCTGACGCACCGGGGTCGCAATTTCCGCTAGAAATGTACCCGTGAGTCAGGCGATTTCCCCCGATAGCCTGGCGAAGCAAGAGAAGATCGTTCACGATCGCCCTCCGATGCTGGCCATTGGAGTGATGATTTGGCTCGGCAGCGAGCTGATGTTCTTCT
>CALGFJ010000284.1 GCA_937881055.1 uncultured Acidimicrobiaceae bacterium
GTTCTTCCTCGTTGCTCATTACTCTCCTGTCGTACGGGCCTCACGGGACCCGCTTCACGACAGCCCCTCGACGCGGTCTATTGAACCGAAATCAGGGCCGTGTTGTGTACTTCAAACCGTGTTCATCGTAGTCGCAATCGTGGTTCTGGTGATCCATGTCGGTCGATCCCCGCCCGCGTCGGGCTCGCGGCCTGGGAATCGGAGTCGAACATGAATCGAGCGGTCGCCACGCGAGTACGCCCGCGAGCGCAGCGGCGCTGCCCGAAGGGTCAATGCACACCCGACTCGTGGAGCAGGTTCACGAGTTCGCTCTGCGCCGAGTGTTGACCGGCCCAATTGGCGAGCGGATCGTCGGGGATGATCCACCGAAGACGACCCTCGGGCGAGATGATGAACATGTAGTCCGAGTGGATGCTCATCTTGGCCGTCGGCGTCATCGACACGCCGATACCGAAGGAGTCCCACACCTTGGAAACAACGTTCAGTTTCCCCGTGACGAAGTAGAAGCCCTTCAGCTTCGTGAGACCGCGTGTCGCGATGAAGTGCTTCACGTCGGCCACGGTCTCGTGGTACGGATCGGCGGCGACCGCGACGATGTCGAGTTTTGCGCCGGGCGACAGATCGGCGCGTACCTGGCGGAGCTGGGACGCCAAAAGCGGACAGTCCGTCCAGCATTCGGGGTCGAGGAAGGTGAGCAACGTGTAGTGGCCGGCGTGTTCATTCATCGAATAGACCGAGCCGAACTGATCGGTCAGCGTGAATCCGGGAGCGCGCGTATTGACCGACGCGGCCGGACCGTTCTGGGCGAGGAAGCGCGTACTCTCGGCCGCGGCGCCGGTCGCGACACCCATCGAGACGACCGAAAACAGCACCATCGCTGACGCGAACGACGCGACGACGGCCCCCGAGCTTGATCGCATCTCGACCGGAAGGTGTCGGCGGAGTGGCCGCGGAGAGCGACGCGCGGGGCTCGCGCACCACGCTAGGACCGCGAGTGGGATGAGTGAGTTGACGTCCGTCGCGAGTCCGCCCCAGAAGGGCGCGTCCTGGACCACGACCCAGAAGATCAGACATCCGATGACGAAGGTACGCGTCGGCCATCGCAGGTCACGTTCGCTGGCCATCCACAGTCCCACGGCGCTCGCGCCCAGCCAGAGGACCACGATGACGTTGAAACCACCACCGAGTGTTCCCGCGATGTCCCCGAGGTGATTCACGAACCACGCCAACACGTGCGGCTGCGCCATCTTCGTCATCGACGACGTCATCACCGTCGCGGCGTTGGCATTACCGCCGTGCCAGAAGCCCCGCGACGGCAGACACTGCAACAACGCTCCAACGGCCGCGACGACGCTCAATCCTCGCAGCGTGTAGCGCGAGAATCGCTCGGGGAAGTTCGACGGCGCCAGGGCGAGCCACACGCCCGCGACGACGTAGAACAGCGAAGCACCGGGCCAGCCGAACAGGATGGAATTCGTCGACTGGAAGATGCCGCCGGCGCCGTTGCCCACCAACCAGATCATGGTGGCCCAGCCCACCGAGACCGCGGCGGCCACGCGACCGATGGTGGCGTTCGAGACGAGCAGGAGCAGACCGATGCCGACCTGGATCCACGCCGTGCCGACCGCCAGCGCGATAGGGTGATTGTTCCAAATGCCGATGCCGTCGAACATCAACGCGTGCAGCCAACTCGGAGTTCCCTCGGCAGCCGGAGCGACGACACCGTTAGCGAGGCCCAAGGGCATCGACGCTTGGAACTGCAAGAACCCGTCGACCAACCACAAGGCACCGAAGGCCATGCGCAGGTACGTCCGACTGCGCGCCTCATGAAGACCGCCGGCTGACAGGTTGAACGTGGTCACGCGGCGAAGGATGCTCGCCACCACGAGCAGCGCCAGTGCGATCGCGATGATCCACGAGGCGCTGGTCTCAAAGGCGCTGTGATGAAACAGTGAGACGACGAGCGGATTGGTGTTCGTGAACGACGAACCACCCATACCCGGCATCCGTGGGACTCCCCTGTTCAGCTGAGAATGTGATCAGCAATCGAAGATAACACGCCATTGACGAACTTGGGCGACGCGTCCGTCGAGTACACCTTCGCCAGTTCTACGGCTTCGTCGAGGATTACCGCCTTGGGCGGCGCGTCGTCCATCATCATTTCGCCGATGGCCAACGTCATGACCAACCGATCGACGAGAGCGATGCGATCGAGCGGCCAGTCGATTGAAAACTCGCTGATCAGTTCGTGGGCTCGAGATTCGTTTCGTTCACTCGACGTCAAGAGCGACATCGTGTACTCGTCGGGACGCAAGTTGAGTTCGTTGACGACGACGAGGACCGCGCGTTCTTTCATCGATGCCTCGTACATGATCTCCAGGGCGCGTTCGCGAGAGTGGTGTCGTTGGACGCCGAGTTCACTCACGTTAGGCCCGGGTCATGTATTCACCCGTGCGAGTGTCGACCTTGATCAGTTCGCCGGGACCGACGAACAACGGGACCTGCACGACCAGACCGGTCTCCAACGTCGCGGATTTTCTCGCGCCCGAGACCCGATCACCTTGGATGCCAGGTTCGGTCTCGGTGATCGTCAATTCGACCGACGCCGGAAGCTCCACCCCGATGATCTCGTCGTTGTGCAGGATCAACATCGCTTTGCCGGTCTCCTTGAGGAACTTCGCTGCATCACCGAGGCTCTTGGAGGACACGGGCACCTGGTCGTACGTCGACTGGTCCATGAAGATGTAGTCGTCGCCGTCGCGGTAGAGGAACTGGGTATCGCGCTTGTCCATCATCGCTTGCTCGAGCCGTTCGTCCGAACGGTAGGTGCGCTCGATGACGGCACCGGAACGGGCGTTGCGCAATTTGGTACGCACGAACGCACCGCCCTTGCCCGGCTTGACGTGTTGAAACTCGATGACCGTGAAGAGTCCGTCGTCGAGTTTTATCGTGATGCCGTTCTTTATGTCGGACGTGGAAATTGCGGCCATGGGGGTGAGGACCTTTCGCGAATCGTGCGTTGCCCATTCTAGGCAGTGCTCGTGAGTGCTCGACTACGACGACGTCGTTAATCGGCGAACCGCGTCGAGCGCCAGTTCGTAACTCGTGGCGCCGAAGCCGGCGATGGAGCCATTGACCGATCCGGCCAACGTGCTCAAGTGGCGGAACGGTTCGCGAGCCGCGGGATTTGAGATATGCACTTCAATCTTGACGCCTGTGAACGTGTCGAGGGCGTCAGCGAGGGCCCACGATGAGTGCGTGAGCGCGCCGGCATTGATCACGATCGCGGTGGCACTCCCTCGCGCGCTGTGGACGGCCTCGATGAGGTCGCCTTCGAAGTTTGACTGCACGTGGCGGACACTGAAACCGGCTTCAGTCGCCAGTTCACTGAAGCGCGCCACGTGCTCAGCCAGAGTGGTCGTCCCGTACATCTCCGGATTGCGCGATCCGAGCAGGTCAAGATTCGGTCCCGATAAAAGCAAGATTTCGTTGCTCATGGTTCTCCTCGAAATTTCTCTAATACGTCACTCACTGACTGTGGATCGACGCCGCGAACGGTCTCAAAGCCCTCGGCGCCGGCGAGCACGAAGGTCAAGTCGTGATGCGCCTTCTTATCGTGGGACATGGCTTCGAGCAGCAGCGACGACGCAAAGTGTTCGGGGACTCGTCTCTGGAGTCCGAACACTTCCAGCACTTCGTCGTGGCGCGTCACTTCGCTCTGGTCGACACGTCCCAACGCCTCAGCCAAGCGGACAGCGAAGGCCAGTCCGATCGCGACCGCCTCGCCGTGGCGCAGTTCGTCGTCGTCGCGAGCGAGCGCGACTTTTTCCAGCGCGTGCGCGAGCGTATGGCCGTAGTTCAGCAGCGCGCGACGTCCCCCCTCGCGCTCGTCGGCGCTCACGATCGCGGCCTTCAGCTTCACCGACATCACGATCAAGTCGTGCAGTGAGACCTCCGTCAATTCGGCCGCGAACCCGCCCTCCAGGAGCCAGCACTTCGCGACCTCGCCCAGGCCGCCGAGCCGTTCTCGTTCCGGTAGCGTAGCAATCGTCTCGAAATCACACAACACGCCAATCGGTTGGTGGAACGCGCCGACCAGGTTCTTGCCCGAACGTAGGTTGACACCGGTCTTGCCCCCGATCGCGGCGTCGACTTGGCCGACGAGCGACGTCGGGACCTGCACCAACGCGACGCCGCGCAGGTACGTCGCCGCCGCGAAGCCCGCGAGATCGGTCAACGCCCCGCCGCCCACGCCCACGATGACGTCGTTGCGCGACAGTTCGAACTTCGCCACCTCTTCCAACAGCGTTTCGAGCACGTCGAGCGATTTCGCCGATTCACCGTCGACCACCGTGAGCAGGTGTTGTTCGATCCCGCTCGTCACGTCGAACCAGGGCTGCGCAGCAATGTGTGGCGTGGTGACGATCACCGCGGCCCGCGCACGCGGCGCGCGCTCGGCGATCACCGCGGCGAGCTGGTGGCGAGCCCCGTCGCTGAGCACGACGTCGTACGAACGCTCCCCCAATTCCACGCTCACGTTCATCGCGTCAACCTATCTACTTCGCGCGCGACCTCGGCGATCACGTCTTCGATCGGCACCGAGGTGTCGATCCGCGCCCGTGACACGTCGCGGTACCACCCCTCACGCTCAGCTCGCAGTCGCGCCAACATCTCGGACGGTCCCTCGGCGAGCAACGGCCGATCGACGTCACCGAGACGAGACAGTATGACGTCGTCATCGCAGTCGAGCCAGAGCGTGAACTCTTCTGATAGGGCCGCGCGAGCGCTCGGCGAACAGACGATGCCGCCGCCGGTCGCGACCACGACGTCGGGGGCTCCCTCGAGCGCCGCTGTCAAGGCTTCGAGCTCTCGCTTTCGAAAGGCCGCCTCGCCTTCGTCTCGTAGGTACTGGGCGGCCGACGTACCGACGGCCGACGCCAGGATGTCGTCGGTGTCGAAGGCCGCGCGGTCCCAGCGATCAGCGAGCACGCCCGCCAACGTCGTCTTCCCCACGCCGGGCAGTCCCACGAGAATGAGCCGGCTCACGGTTACTCGGGACGAGCGGCCGAAGAGGTTGAACCAAGATTCGCGATGTACGACGCGTGATTTCGCGTGAACTCCTCCACCGAATCACCGCCGAACTTTCGCAACGCTTCGTTCGCCAAGACGAGCGCCATCATGGCTTCGCCCACGACGCCGAGGGCGGGCACCGCCGTGACGTCGGTGCGTTCCTTGAAGGAGACCGCCGTTTCGTGGGTTAGCACGTCTACGGTCTCGAGTACTGGGCGGTTCAAGGTGGAGAGCGGCTTCATCGCCACGCGCGCGATGATCGGTGCGCCCGAGGAGATACCGCCTTCGGTCCCGCCCGCGTGATCGGTGCGGCGAATGAAACCGCCGCCCTGGTCAAAGGAGTCGTCGACGGCGATGGGGTCGTGGGCGACGCTGCCTCGCTGTGAGGCCTGGGCGAAGCCGTCACCGATTTCCACGGCCTTCACCGCCTGAATGCTCATGAGTGCCCCGGCGAGTAGTCCGTCGAGTTTGCGATCCCAATGCACGTGGCTGCCGAGTCCGACGGGCACGCCGTAGGCGATGACTTCGACGATGCCGCCCAGCGAGTCGCCGACTTTGGCCGCGGCCTTGATCTCGACGATCATCGCCGCGGCGCTCTGGTCATCGAAACAACGGACCTCGTTGTCGTCAACCTTCTCGAGGTCACTGGGAAGTGGTCGGAGATCACTCGGCGTCGCCGCTTCGCCAATACGCGTGACGTGGCTCACGATCGCCACGCCGATGGTCGACAGGAGCGCTTTCGCGAGCGCGCCGGCGACCACGCGCGCCGCGGTCTCTCGGGCGCTCGCGCGCTCCAAGACGTCGCGGGCGTCATCGAAGGCGTACTTCTGCATGCCGGCCAGGTCCGCGTGACCGGGCCGTGGCTTCGTCTGCTTCTGCGCGGGCGTTCCGGGAGCTGCCGACATCTCCTGTTCCCACTTCGGCCACTCGGAGTTCAATATCTCGACCGCGACCGGCGAGCCCAAGGTGCGCCCGTGGCGCACGCCACCGATCAGTCGCAGTTCGTCGCGTTCGAAGCGCATCCGTGGACCGCGTCCGTACCCGAGCCGTCGCCGGGCGAGTTCGTCGGCGATCTGGTCGGTGCCGATCGCGAGTCCGGCCGGCAAACCCTCGACGATGACGCTGAGGGATGGACCGTGACTTTCACCGGCCGTCAAGAAGCGCAACATCTGGTAATTCTAGGACGACCGAACGGTGTCCTTACTCTTTCGCGTAGAACGGATTCTCACCCGACGCGTGGTCGGTGACGTCGATGACACCAGTCAGTTCGGGAATCGCTTCGATGAGTTGGGTCTCGATGCCCTGAGAGAGCGTCATTCGACTCATGGCACATCCCTGACAGCCACCACTGAGCTTCAGGTACGCGACCTTCTTCTCTTCGTCGAGGGCGATCAGGTCAGCGCGTCCGCCGTGTGAGGCAATCGCCGGATTGACACTGGATTCGAGGACCTCGATTGCCAAGAGTGCGAGCGGTCCTTCGATGCCCAGGGCGAGGATGTCCGCGGGCACGCCGGGGTTGATCTCTTCGGGCGTCGGCACGTTCGGGTTCACGAGGACGAGTCCGCCACCCCCCTCGTTCGCGAATTCCAGACGGCTGCCGCGCAGGCGTTCGACGCTCTTCGAGGGCACGACGATGGTGACACCACCGTCGCTGCCGATCGCGGCACCCTCGGGGGCGTCGGCGCGGTCTGAGAAGTAGAGATCGTAGGAGTAACCGGCACCACGCGTGCCCGTCACCTCCACGTAGAGCGCCAACGTCTCGGCGTGTTCTTCGGCGTTGAGGGCATCGGTCACGACGTTACGAGCCTCGTCGGTCAACGTGAGTACTTCAAAGGTATCGACGGTAGTCATGACTCAAGTCTAGGGGGTTGGCGCGTTCTTTTACACGAAGTAAGTTCTCACTGTGACTTCAATACCCACTGACGCCCACGAATGGATCAGCTTCGAAGACACGAAGCGTCAGCGCACGTGGATGTTCGACGTGACGTTCCTGGAGAGTAACTGGAAGTGCATCTTTGGCGCGGGTTGTCAGGGCGTGCTCACCGAAGCCACCCCCGAGCTCGTCCAGGGCTGTTGCAGCTACGGAGCCCACTTCACGGACGAGAAGGACCAGAGACGAGTGGAAAAGGCGGCCAAACGCCTGAGCGCCGACCAGTGGCAGTTCAAGTCCAAGGGCCGAGCGGGCACGACGCGCGTCAAGAAGAACGGGGAGATCGTCACCCGGCTGGTCCAAGACGCGTGCATCTTCCTCAACCGCCCGGACTTTCATCGTGGTCCGGGCTGTGCGTTGCACGTCATGGCGATCGACAACGAGGAGAGTTACATCCCGTTGAAACCCGAGGTCTGCTGGCAGCTCCCGCTACGACGCGACGACGAGGTCGAAGAGGGCGGACACGTCATCACGCGCATTTCGCAGTGGAACCGTAGTCACTGGGGCGAGGGCGGCGCCGATTTCCATTGGTGGTGCACGGAAGACCCGGCGGCCTTCATCGGCAAGGACCGGGTCGTCGACTCGATGGGCGAAGAACTCGTGGCGATGGTCGGCCAAGTCGTCTACGACCAGTTGCTCGCGTACATGAACAAGCGTTCAGCGCAGCCCAAGGGCACACGCCTACCCCATCCCGTCATGCGAAAGCGGGCCTAACCCTCGGCGGCGAGGGGGTCCTCTTCGTTGAACGAGCTTCGTGGCAACGAACCGAGAATCTCGTCGTAACGGTCCTCTTCGGCCAGACACCACTCGGCGTGGACGTCCTCGGGCGCGGCGCCGCACTCCACGCACGTCGTGGCCCGGGGTCCGGTAGAGCGTTTGAGTTCGCGAGCTTCAACAAACCGACGATGGCGGCCTTTTTTCACGTCCACTCCTCACTGGCCGCGGGCCATAACTGGCGGCGACCACAACCCAGGAGTACTGAGTTGAATATCCATGATACCAACTGGTTCCTCGCGCGAAGCCCCTAACATCGCGGTGTGAGCCCTACCTTTGACCCTAACGAAATGGTGCTGCGCTTTCGCGAGCGAGCCGACGCCGTCAAACGCCGGGGTTTTCCCCCGGTCGAAGGTCCGGAACGTCAGCGCGTCATTGACGCGGCCAACCTGGACTTTCAAGACTTCGCGATGCTGGGTGACGCCACGGCCACGCTCGAAGACGGCATCTTGCGGCTCGAAATCGACTTACGGCCGCCGAGTTCTTAGGCCGTTCTTAACTGGCGGCCGCCCCGACTCGCGCCCTCGCCTCGGAAAACAACGCGGCGCCGCTCGTGAGAGCGGCCAGGGACTTGGCTCGATCACCGGGCACCGCGATGGCGCTGTAACACTCGACCGCCGCCGTCGCAAATTTCTGGTACGCCCTGTTGAGCAGCGACGTCGCCTGATGGTCGGGCGTGGGCAGCGACGCCTGCATCGATCCGTCATCCACGAACAGCACGTTGCAGAGCGTATGGAGGTCGTTGCTCGTGAGCGACTCGTTACGCAGGTCCTTCGCCGAGTTGTGGACGTCGTGAAAGAGTGACGTCGCGTTCGCGCGAAAGCCGCTCTGTTTCACCCAGCCGGACATGGCCGCGCCGGGACTGATCGTGCCACACGCGCAGAGCAGTAGACCGGCCGCGAGGAGCGTCGCGACGCGACGGATCACGCAACGACCACCAAGTGCAGTTGGCGGCGTCCACGACGAAGGATCATGTAGCGACCGTGCAACAACGCGGTGACGTCGAGCGTCGCACCCTCGTCCACACGTACGTTGTTCACGTAGACGCCGCCTTGTTCAATGAAGCGCCTCGCCTCCCCCAGTGACGTCGCCAGTTCGGCCCGCACCACGAGTTCGGCGGTGTCGATCCCGTGCTCCAACTCACTGCGCGCGACGCGCGACGACGGTGCGTCGGCGACGACCTCTAACAACGTCGCCTCGTCCAGGTCCGCGATCGATTCACCGAAGAGCGCTTCGCCGGCGCGCTCGGCTCGAAGAGCCGCCGCCTCACCGTGCACCATCGTGACAATGGCGTTCGCCGCGGCGCGCTGGGCGCGACGTTCTTGAGGAACCGTGCGCGTGGCCTCATCGAGTTCGAGGATCGTCTCGTGGTCGAGGAAGGTGAAGAAGCGCAGCATCGCCGGCGCGGCAACGTCGTCGGCGTTCACGAGGAACTGGTGGAGCGCGAACGGTGACGTCATCGAGGCATCCAACCAGACGTTCTCGTTGCCACTCTCGGACTTGCCGAATTTCTGACCGTCGGCGCGCAGGAGTAACGGCGTCGTGACACCATCGGCGTGATGACCCGTGGCCTTGCGAACGAGTTCGGTGCCCACCGTGATGTTGCCCCACTGGTCCGATCCCCCGAGCTGCAAGGTGCAGTCGTGATCGAGGTGGAGGCGCAAGAAGTCGTAGGCCTGCAACAACATGTACGAGAACTCCGTGAAGGAGAGGCCCACGTCGTCACGGTCGAGGCGGCTCTTGACCGTATCTTTCGCAATCATCTGGTTGACGGTGAAGTGCTTACCGACGTCACGCAAGAAATCGGTGAGCGACACCGTCGTCAGCCAGTCGGCGTTGTTCAACAACAGCGCCCGCGCACTCCCGGCGCTGGGCGAGAAATCGAGGAAACGGCCCAGTTGTTCGCGGATCCCGACCAGATTCTCTTCAATCTTCTCGACCGTGAGAAGCGGGCGTTCGACGGCCTTGAAGCTGGGGTCGCCCACGAGACCGGTACCCCCACCGGCGAGAGCGATCGGCCGGTTCCCGGCCAGTTGGAGTCGACGAAGTGTGCAGACCTGCATGAGGTTGCCGAGGTGCAGCGACGGGGCGGTCGGGTCAAATCCGATATAGGCCGTGACGCCGCCGTTCGACAGGCGGTCGAGGACCGCGTCATCCGTCGTCTGGTGAACGAGACCACGAAAGTCCCAGTCGTCACGTAGTTTCATCGAATCAGTCTACGAGGCGTCGACGCCTACAAAATGGCCTTCGACGAAGGGAAGTTCACCTGTAACCAGATGACGAACGAATGCCAGGCGCCGGTCACTTCGAGAACGCCTATGACGATAAGCAACCCTCCACCGATCCGACCGATCGTGCGTTGGTGTCGGCGCAACCACGACGACGCGGTGGAGACCCATTCAGTCGCCAGCGCCGCGACGACGAAAGGGATGCCGAGTCCGAGGCAGTAGAAGAACGCGAGAATCGAACCACGCAGCGCGGTCGCGTTGGAATTCGCGGCCGCGAGTCCGAGGATCGCGCCGAGGGTCGGTCCGAGGCACGGCGTCCACCCGAGGGCGAACAGGAATCCCAATGCGCCGGCGCCGATGACCGACACCCGCGGCACGTGGTGGACGCGTCGTTCGCGATTGAGCCACCTCGAGGGCCACCAGCCAGCAAAGAACATCCCCAACAAGATCGTGACGGCGCCGAACACGATCGAGAGGATGCGTTCGTGGTCCTTTAAGAGAGCACCGAAGCCCCCGAAGAGCGCGCCGAGGCTCACGAACACGATGGCGAAGCCAATGATGAAGGCGACCGCGCCGATGACCGCGCGCCCTCGGCCCGAACGGCCCTCGAGCGCACCCGCGGCGCCACTGAGGAAAGCCAGATAGCCCGGCAGCAGCGGCAAGACGCACGGCGAGATGAACGAGACGAAGCCGGCGGCGACCGCCAACGGCAGGGCCGCCAACAGCGAGCTCGGCAACGTGGCGATCATTGAATTCCTTCGAGAATGCTCTTGACGTTCTCGTTCCACTCGTCGTGCAACCGCACGTTCTCGTCGCGCGTGGGGACATCGACCACGATCACACTGAGACCAGACCGGTCCAACGCCGCGTCAAGTGCTGCGCGCAGTTGTGACAGCGCCGCCACTCGCACGCCCTCGTGGCCGAAGGCGTGGGCGATCCCGACGAGGTCGTGCGATCGAGGCGTCGCGAAGAGCCGTTCGAAACTTGCGTCATCGACCGCCGCGCGCTGGGCGAGAAAGGAGAAGATCCCTCCCCCGCGATTGTCCGCCACGACCAGGGCGCAGGACCCGCGCGCCTCGCCGAATCCGTCCACGAGCGCCGACACGTCGTGGAGCATCGTGATGTCGCCGACGAGGCCAATGGCGCGTGACCCGACGGCCACGCCGAGCGTCGTCGACACGACACCGTCGATGCCGTTGACACCGCGGTTGGAGTAGGTGGGCGACGTGCGAGGTGGCGCCCACCACTCCACGTCGCGCACGGGCATTGACGAACCAATCACGAGGGGCACGCCGCGCCGCGAACTCACGTCGACTACGCAGCGCGCGACCGACATTTCGTGGGAGCGGTCGTCCCCGCGGTCGAGTCCCGAAAGCCACTCACCCACTTGCGTCGAGGCCTCGCTCCAGAGCCGCACATACTCTCCGTCCGCCTTGGGTTCGCGCGACGGGTCCGGGACCCCTCGTCGGCGATCGGTGACCAGACGATCGGGATCGGACACGAAGCCGGCGCCGTCGAAACCAATGGTGCGCACGCGCCACTCGCGCAGACGCTCTTGGAGCGTCCGCGACGCGGGCATCCCGCCGAGACGAACGACCACGTCGGGCCTGACGCGGCCAGCAAAGTTCGCGTCGCGCAGCAGTGAATCGAAGTACGAAATCGTGCCCAATGACGTGGCGTCACCGATGACGGCCCAGTTCATTGACAGACAGTCGTCCACCATCTGGCTCGACACACCGTGACCGGCCACGCACAACACCCGCAGGTCTTCCAGACCGGCCACGTCGACGACGCCGGCGAGGGTGGGCGACGTCGGGACCAACGGCTCAGGAAGTGCGAGTGGGTCGGCCACCAGGGGTTCGATGAAGGCGGCGTTCAAGTGGACCGGGCCTGGTCGCGAACACTCCTCGTCGCGCTGGGCCGCTCGGTTCCAAAGACGACGCGCGAGCTCGCGCCACGTGAGCGAGTCCTCGAGGCGTGCCGTGCCAGGATCTTCGAAGAGACGCACCATGTCGCCAAAGAGTTCGTGCTGATCGATCGTCTGGGGCGCACCGACGCCGTGAAGTTCCGGCGGCCGGTCCGCGGTGAGCACGAGGAGTGGGACGTCCGCTTGCGACGCTTCGGCCACACTCGCGTGCAGTTCGGCCGCCGCGGTTCCGCTGGTCACCACGATCGCCACCGGCACGTGGGATTCGAGCGCGCGTCCGATCGCGAAGAAACCGGCACTTCGTTCGTCGATTCGCACGTGCACGCGCAGTTCCTGGCGAGCGGCGCACGCGAGGGCGAGCGGCGTCGAACGTGAGCCCGGACAGACGACCACATCGCGCAGCCCTAACCCGATCCATTCGTCGAATAGCGTCGCCGCGTACGTGGCCTGCACCTCGCTCGGGCTCGGTACGCTCTTGGGCAATGTCACTCCTCGGTGTCCAACGTCGCGGCTCGGGCCCACCCCTCGTGTGGCTGCATGGCTTCACGCAAACCAAGGACTCGGCTCATCAGTTTCGCTCCATTCTGGCAGGAACGAACGAACTCTTGACTCTCGACCTTCCCGGACACGGCGAGAACGCGGCAATTCAGGCCTCCCTGGACGAGACCGCCGAACTGCTCGCTGAGGTCTTGCCGGTCGGGCCCTTCACGCTCGGCGGATACTCCTTCGGCGCGCGCGTGTCACTCCACTTCGCGCTCCACTTCCCCACGCGCGTCCACGCGCTGGTCCTACTCGGTGCGTCTCGCGGCATCGATGACCCCGCCGCGCGCGAGGAGCGTCGCCGTAGTGATGAGGCGCTCGCCGAGCGCATCGAGACGATCGGTTCGGACGCGTTCCTCGATGAGTGGCTGGCGCGCGAGATGTTCGCGTCACTTCCCGATGACCCATTGGAGCGAGCCGCTCGCAGTCGTGACGCCGTCGGGCTCGCTGGCTCGCTGCGACACGCGGGCACCGGGACCCAGCGCTGGCTCGCGCCGTCGTTGGGTTCACTCGTCATGCCGACCCTGACGATGGCCGGCGCGCGAGATGAAAAATTCTGCCGCGAAGCCTCAGCGATCGCCGAGGGAGTGCTGAACGGGACCGCCGAGTTCGTCCTCGACGCGCACCACGCGGCCCACCTCGAGCAACCAGAACGCAG